>CBDVDF010000240.1:0-3933 GCA_965372675.1 uncultured Desulfobacterales bacterium | reverse complement strand
TCTATCTCGGCCCTCTGCGAAGAAACGGAGGCCAATGTCATGGAAGTTGCCACCGTAGTCGGAATGGACGACCGGATAGGCAATAAATTTTTAAAAGCCAGTGTCGGTTTCGGGGGATCATGTTTTAAAAAAGACATCCTTAATCTGGTTTATATGTGTCGCCATTACGGACTGGACGAAGTGGCCGATTATTGGCACGGAGTCGTAAAGATCAACGACTATCAGCAACAACGTTTCATCAATAAAATGCTGAAAAGCATGTTCAACACCTTGGTTGGCAAGAAAATATGCCTGTTGGGGTTTGCCTTTAAGGCTGACACCGGCGATGTCAGGGAGAGCCCGGCCATTTCCATCGCTCGCAAGTTGATAGAGGAACAGGCCGAAGTGATCATTACCGACCCCAAGGCGCTGCAAAATGCCAAAGGTGTTTTGGCAAACGAAAAAGGTTCTATAAGCTATGTCGAAGACCCTTATGAGGCTACAGTAAACTGTGATGCCATTGCAGTTCTGACCGAATGGGAGCTGTACCGAAACCTCGATTACGAAAAAATATTTAAGACAATGCGCCAACCGGCTTTTATCTTTGACGGCAGAAACATCCTCGACCATACTGCGTTGTTTGAGCTGGGATTTAATGTGTTCCCGACAGGCAAATCAGCCATGCTGCATTTTGAGCTCTGATATAGTCATTCTGCACAGGCACAGATATGAAACCACAATCCAGAAAGCGTGTATTGGTAACCGGAGGAGCCGGTTTTTTGGGTTCCCATCTCTGTGAAAGACTTCTCAAGGAAGATTGCGAAGTGGTCTGTGTGGATAATTTTTTCACTGGGACCAAGGACAATGTTTCCAGTTTAATGGGCGATCCTCTTTTTGAGATCATTCGTCATGACGTTACTTTCCCCTTGTATGTTGAGGTAGACGAGATATTTAACCTGGCCTGCCCAGCTTCACCATTTCATTACCAGCATGACCCGGTCCAGACCACCAAGACCTCGGTTCAGGGTGCCATAAATATGTTAGGCCTGGCCAAACGCCTGGGCAGCAAAATCTTTCAGGCTTCAACCAGTGAGGTTTACGGAGACCCGGAAGTTCATCCCCAACCGGAGAGTTATTGGGGGCAGGTTAACCCGGTTGGAATTCGTTCGTGCTACGACGAAGGAAAGCGTTGCGCCGAGACACTTTTTTTCGATTATTGGCGCCAACATGATCTGCGGATCAAGGTCGCCAGGATCTTCAACACCTATGGTCCTAAAATGCACCCTAATGATGGCCGGGTGGTTTCAAATTTTATCGTCCAGGCCCTTAATAACGATCCGATAACCATCTATGGTGACGGCTCTCAATCTCGCTCTTTCTGTTATGTAGAGGACCTGATCGATGTATTCATTCTCCTGATGAATTCTCCTGATCAATTCACCGGCCCAGTAAACACAGGTAACCCAACAGAGTTCACCATCTTGGAACTGGCCGAAAAAGTTGTGGATATGGTTGGTTCAAAATCAAAGATCATCTCCGAACCCCTACCGGAAGACGACCCCAGGCAACGGCAGCCGGACATATCCCTTGCCAGAAAAGTATTGGGATGGGAGCCAAAAGTAGCCCTGGAAGATGGCCTTAAAGAGACAATAAAATATTTTGACAGATTGTTGAAAGGATAGAGTCTAATTAGACTGTAACGATATAATCTTATTACAAAAACACCAAGGATAACAAATGGCAAAGAGAGCTTTAATAACAGGTGTTACCGGCCAGGATGGCGCCTATCTGGCGGAATTCCTTCTCGATAAGGGCTACGAGGTCCACGGTCTCAAACGGCGGACCTCCCTGTTCAATACCGACCGGATCGATCACCTATATCAGGACCCCCATGAGAAGAAACGTAAATTCATCCTCCATCATGGAGACATGACAGACTCTTCCAGCCTTATCCATATTATTGAAAAAGTAAAACCGACTGAGGTCTACAATCTGGCGGCCCAGTCTCATGTCGCCGTTTCATTCGAAGAACCGGAATACACTGCCAACTCCGACGCCCTCGGCACCCTCCGCCTCCTCGAAGCGATCCGCATCCTGGGGCTGGCCGAGAAGACCAGATTCTATCAGGCTTCAACCTCGGAACTGTTCGGCAAGGTCCAGGAAACACCCCAGACCGAGAAAACCCCGTTCTATCCCCGCTCCCCGTATGCAGTCGCCAAGCTCTATTCTTACTGGATCGTGGTTAATTACCGGGAGGCTTACAACATGTACGCCTGTAACGGCATCCTTTTCAACCACGAGTCTCCGGTCCGCGGCGAGACCTTTGTGACCAGAAAGATCACCCGGGCCCTGGCCAGGATCTGCCTCGGCCTCCAGGATTGTCTCTATCTCGGCAACATGGACGCCAAGCGGGACTGGGGCCATGCCCGTGATTATGTTGAGATGCAATGGCTGATGTTGCAGCAGGATAAGGCCGACGATTTTGTCATCGCCTCCGGGGTCCAGCACTCGGTCAGGGAGTTTGTCGATCTTTCAGCCAGAAAGCTGGGCCTGACCCTGACCTGGAAAGGTGCCGGTCTGAAAGAGACCGCTACCATAGATACTGTCGACAGCACTGTTCTTCCCCAACCGGTTAAAGGACAAGGCCCCAAACCTGGCGATGTGATCGTCAGGGTCGACCCCAGGTATTTCCGGCCCACAGAAGTGGAGACCCTGCTCGGTGATGCCAGCAAGGCGAAAAATGAACTGGGCTGGGAGCCAAAAACAACCTTTGACGAACTGGTCAGCGAGATGGTCGAGTCGGATCTTCAGGGGGCCAAACGGGACGAGCTCTGCAAGAGCCACGGCTTCAGCACCTTCGATCACCACGAATAACAGCGACCACGGCAATATGACTGCGAACAACACAGAAAATGTTTTGAAGAACGATTCCCGGATATATGTGGCCGGACACCGGGGTCTAGTCGGTTCAGCGATCGTCAGAAAGCTTGAGGCACTGGGTTATCATAACCTGATCCTCCGTACCCGAAAGGAACTGGACCTCATCGATCAGGCCGCAGTAAGAGATTTTTTCGGCCAGGAGAAGCCCGAATTCGTTTTCCTGGCAGCAGCCAAGGTTGGCGGTATCCACGCCAACAACACCTATCCCGCCGAATTCATCCACCAGAACCTGGTGATCCAGAACAACATCATTCATTGCAGTTATCTGAGCGGGGTAAAACGTCTGCTGTTCCTGGGTAGTTCATGTATCTTCCCCAAACTTGCGCCACAACCGATGAAGGAAGAGTCTCTGCTGACCGGTCCTCTGGAAGAAACCAACGACGCCTATGCGGTGGCCAAGATCGCCGGCATCAAGATGTGCGAAGCATATAATCGCCAGTACCACACCTCATTCCTTTCGGTGATGCCGACCAACCTGTACGGCCCCGGCGACAATTTCGATCTTAAGAACTCCCATGTTCTACCGGCCCTGATCAGGAAATTCCACGAAGCAAAAACCAGTAACGCTTCCGAAGTCGTTGTCTGGGGCACCGGCACGCCCCGACGGGAATTTCTCCATGTCGATGACATGGCCGACTGCTGCACATTTCTTATTGGCTTGCCGGATGATCAGTTCAACAACCTTACCGAGAATTTGCGACCAACGATCATCAACATTGGCACAGGTACAGATGTAACCATTACCGAACTTGCTGATATCATTAAGAAAACAACTGGATTCTCCGGCAACATGGTCGTTGATGCCGGGAAACCGGACGGCACCCCCAGAAAGCTTCTGGACGTCTCCCGGATCACGGATCTAGGCTGGCAGGCACAGATATCCCTTACAGATGGAATATCTGCAACATATCAGTGGTTCCTGAACTCACCTGAACTCCGAAAGTAAGCCATGGGACATAACAAAATCACTGTTGTACAGATGCTCCCTGAACTTCATTCTGGGGGGGTAGAACG
>CBDVDF010000239.1:0-3933 GCA_965372675.1 uncultured Desulfobacterales bacterium | reverse complement strand
CAAGCGCCCTGGTTAAGATGTGCAAATTATTTCACGGCATCAGCCAATCTCGCCCCTACCTTGAATTTGGCCACCTTCTTCGCTGCTATCTTAATGGTCTTGCCCGTCTGGGGGTTACGACCATCTCTAGCGGCTCTGTTGACCACAGAAAAAGTACCAAATCCAATCAGTGCTACTTTTTCGCCTTTTGCCAAAGTTCCCGAAATCGCGTCCAGCATTCCGTTAAGCGCTTTTTCTGCTGCCGCATTGCTGATATCTGCTGATGCTGCCATTGCTGCAATAAGTTCTGATTTTTTCATTGTGCTCGTTCTCCTTTAGATTTAGCTATTAATGGGTTGTGGTTGTTCAGGTCGCAATCTTCCTTATCACCAGCCTGGGTGACTCTAAAAGTAGTAAAATTGTATTTTGTTAAGCACAAACAGTCGATCTGTTTTACATGAAATGTGTTTTCTACCAGTGGTTTTGCCTCTACCTGTCCCACATGGCATTGGGTACAAAGATACCATAGGGAAGAAATATCTTCTGTAGTTTTCCATCACGATCAAGATAATGACTTTTGTGAAGCTCTGGTGCACCAGAATCTGGATCGCCGTGGCAATCCAGACAGTCGTTCTGTGAAGCCGTCCATATTATAATCTTCCTTGTTATGGGGGATTAATGGTGGCTGCTGCACAATGTGTATCGCTTGCTTGACATAGACACCTCCAGCCCTGAATAATAACATATTAGGTGTCTATTGAAACGAGGTAAGTCCAGAGTTGGAAAAGATGGATTGACGCATCATTGGGATCGATCCCCTATTCTTCGTAACCTTCAGTAGTGATATATTTGCTGATTCGATAGCGTTGGTCGTGTAAATCGCCTTGCGTATATCAGGTGGATAGAGGGTGTGCCAGTAAGTGTATTAGTTGCTGCTATGTAAGAGAAATCAGGGGAAGCGGAGATGCAAGATAGACAAGCCTTGCTTGGGATTCAGGGCTTATCTGCAGGTAAATTGGCGGAGAGAGAGGGATTCGAACCCTCGGTGGAGTTTAACCCCCACACTCGCTTAGCAGGCGAGCACCTTCAGCCAACTCGGTCATCTCTCCGGCCAAAGTAATATAAAATATGTGGCGGAGGAAGTAGGATTCGAACCCACGGAACTTTCGTTCAACGGTTTTCAAGACCGCCGCCTTCAGCCACTCGGCCATTCCTCCAACTTGAAGTAGAAAGGATTTACCATTTCCGACCGGGCATGTCAATATTTGCAGTAGGGGGAAGTGAATTTGCAGTAGGGCAAAAAAAAAGAAACCCGGTCGGGGGGGAGACCAACCGGGTTTCGGGGGAAAGAGATAGGGATAAATCTAAGATGCCTAGATAATAAAGCAAGCAGCGTGCCAACAAACGATAAAATAAATAAATCAAGTAATAACAAGAAGTTGGCTTGGGATGGGTGCTTTTATTCGAGCTGATCGCCGGTATAATTTTTTTTACTTGGGCCGGGCAGAGGGTCTGTCGGTATAATTTTTTATACTGAGGATGGTCGCCCGGACGCACTGAAAGAATATGGCTCTTACAGATTGGCCAGGGCATCCTGGAGGCGGTCGGCCGTGATAACTTCCAGGCCTTTGATCGGTTTTTGGGGTGCGTTGGCCTTGGGGACGATAGCCTTTTTGAAGCCATGTTTGGCGGCTTCACGAAGCCGCTCCTGGCCGCCGGGCACCGGTCGGAGCTCTCCGGAGAGGCCTATTTCTCCAAAGGCCACCAGATCATGGGGCAATGGCTGGTTCTTGATACTTGAGACGATTGCCAGCAGCAGGGCCAGGTCTCCACTGGTTTCCATTACCTTGATGCCACCGACCACATTTACGAAGACATCCTTGTTGTAGGTCGGGATATTGCCGTGCCGGTGCAGGACGGCGAGCAGCATCGCCAGCCGGTTGTAATCCATCCCCAGGGTCACCCGTTTGGGGTTTTCACCATAACTGTCATCGGCCAGGGCCTGGATCTCGACCAGCAGGGGCCGGCTACCTTCCCAGATCACCATCACCGCACTGCCCGGCATCGGCTTGTCATGTCGGGAAAGAAAGATGGCCGAGGGGTTCTTGACCTCCTTAAGACCGGTATCGGTCATCGCAAAGACCCCCAACTCGTTGACCGCCCCGTAGCGGTTCTTGACGGCCCTGATCACCCGAAAACGACTGTCCGAGCTGCCCTCGATATAACAGACCACATCGATCATATGTTCGAGGACCCGTGGCCCGGCCAGGTCGCCGCTCTTGGTGACATGGCCGATCAGGAAGATGGCGGTATTGGTGTGCTTGGCGAAGTTGGTCAGGAAGGCGGCCGAGGCGCGGACCTGCGAGACGCTGCCGGGAGCGGCGCTGACCTCCGCAACCCGCATGGTCTGGATGGAATCGATCACTATGACCTGCGGTTGTTCCCGTCGGGCGATCTCGCAGATCTCTTCAACTCTGGTCTCGGCCAGCAGCAGCAGACCGTTATCCGACAGTTCCAGCCGCTTGGCCCGCATGGTGATCTGCTGCAGGGATTCCTCGCCGGTGACATAGAGGACCTTCATATTGTCGGCCAGTTTGCAGCTGACCTGGAGAATGATCGTTGATTTGCCTACCCCGGGATCGCCGCCGAGCAGCACTACTGAGCCTGGGACTATACCGCCGCCGAGGACCCGGTCAAATTCGGCCATTTCGGAAGAGAAGCGTGGCGCCGAGCTGGTTTCAACCTCGGCGATGGTCTTGACCTCCGAGCGTTCGCCGGCGTAGCCAGTATAGCGACCTTCAGCCACCGGTGGCGGCAAGCGGTTTTCTTTCAGGGTATCCCACTCGCCGCAATCGGGGCACTGGCCCTGCCAGCGGCTGAAATCGTTGCCGCAACTGGTGCAGAGGTATACGATGTCTTTTTTCTTTGCCATTAGTTTGTTTCTTGTCAGCCGGATGAATATTTGCTTTTGCTCATAACGATTATAAACAACCTGATGGTAACGAATAATAAAGAGTTTTGCCTATACTATTTAATGTCATATAAGGGAAAACAGAAAGAAAAGATCTCTCCGGCGTTGCGCCCTGGAAGAAGTGACCTTGGGTTATCGTTCGAGATGACAGGTTCAACACAATGAGCTGGGAAGCAGTTCTCTTGTCATCTCGAATGAAGAGAGAGATCTTTCTGATCAGTAACCTCTCTGCTTTTAAAGATTTCTCGTCGTAAACTCCTCGAGGTAGCGAAGACTCCGAATGACAGGTCGTCGCCTGTCATTTCTTCATTATTACACCCAAAGGGCATAAGTCTCATAAAACAAGACAAGCTTGTTATTCGACTAAATTCTTAACTGGCGAAGCCTAAACCAGTTCACTGAGTACCTGATTGGCTACCGGCAGGGCGGTTGCGGTCAACCTTAGATGGTTATCTCTGGTCTCGACCAGTTTCTGGTCAAGCAGCTTTTCGAGGGTGTCACCGTAATACTCCCGGGCATCAAGGTTAAATCTGTCGGCAAGATGGTCCAGGTCTATGCCCTTGAGCAGCCGCAGACCCATGATCACGGTTTCCCGGAAGGAGGCCTGCCGGGGCAGGGCCTCCGCATTAAGCCAGGCTGGTTCACCGGCGGCCAGCCTTTCCCCGTACAGTTCAGGGTCCGGGCTGTTGCTGATCCTGATCCCCTCCCAGCAGGAAACCGCCCCGGCCCCGAGACCCAGGTATGAGCCATTCTGCCAGTAGATCAGGTTGTGGCGGCATTGGCGGCCCGGTCTGGCGTAGTTGGATATCTCATAGCGCTCCAGGTTGCTGTCAGCCAGCATCTCGCTGGTAGATTCTGCCATTTCAGCCTCTGCTTCCTCGTCCGGCAGCAGCAGCCCACCCGACTTGAACTGTTCGCTGAAACGGGAGCCGGGATCGATGCTCAGCTGATAGACCGCCAAGTGTTCAGGTTCGAAGTCCATG
>CBDVDF010000238.1:0-3937 GCA_965372675.1 uncultured Desulfobacterales bacterium | reverse complement strand
GCTTTTGCTAAATTCTAACCAGATACTAATGATAAATACTGGCTGAATTTTAGTGGTAATCAGATGCAGATATATTTTCCGTATTTAATTATAATCAGGATCATGACCATTATCGCCACTACCATCCACCCAGCTCCGGAGGCACAACTTGATTATCCAACTTAGTATCGCTGTTGGTCTGGCCGTATCGATCTCGGCAATATGCAGTATCCTGGAAGCCGTGCTCTATTCGGTACCTAGCACCCACCTCGAGATCCTCGAGAAGCAGGGCTCAAAGTCGGGCTCGATCATCAAGGGATTAAAAGATGACATTCACCGGCCGATCACCGCCATCCTGACCCTCAATACCGTAGCCCATACTATGGGGGCCGCTGTTGCCGGAGCGGCAGCAGCCTCCGTACTGGGCGAAAATAATCTGGTCTGGTTCTCTGTCGCCTTCACCCTGATCATTCTGATCTTCTCGGAGATCCTTCCGAAAACAATCGGTGTGGCCTATTGCCGTGAACTGGCACCCTGGATCGCTGTCCCCCTGAAGATCATGGTCTTACTCCTTACACCGGCGATCTGGTTATGCCAGGTTGTCACCCGGCTGATCCCCCGCCATTCCGAGAAAAGCCTGGTCTCGGCCGAAGAGGTCATGGCCATCGCTGCCATAAGCCGCCGGTCAGGAGAGATCGATTCCCGGGAAGAGAAGGTGATCACCAACATCCTCGATCTGAAGAACAAGAGAGTGATCGACGCCATGACCCCCCGGACGGTCACCTTCTTCCTCGATGAAAAGATCACGGTCAGTGAAGCGATCTTACTTAAGGACAAATGGAATCTGCACAGCCGGGTCCCCGTCTACAGCAATGAGCCAGACAATATTTCAGGTATAGTCCTGCGCAAGGATGTCATGGCCATGGCCGCCGAAGGGATTGAAAGCATCGAGCTCCTTTCCCTGGCCCATCAGGTCCATTTCGTCCCAGAGTCTATCCCTTTGAGCCGGGTCCTGATCGATTTTATCGAGAAAAGGCAACACCTGTTCGTAGTGGTGGATGAATACGGCAGTATGACCGGGATCATCAGTCTGGAAGATATCATTGAGGAGATCTTTGGTCAGGAGATCATGGACGAATCAGACCAGATCAAGGATATGCGGGCCCTGGCCAAGAAAAGGCACGAGGCGGTAATTGAACAGGAGAAACATCTCGTCGAAAAGGACGACTGATCACTTCCTACCTGGGATCGCTCAGAAAATAACCGCCAGGTAAGCAGTCAGAATAAGGACGATCAGGAAGTTGATCCCGATGAAGTTCTTCAGCCTGACTACCCCCTCAAAATCCTCCAGGCACATCCGCCAGAAGATATAGGTCCCGGCAATAGCCCCGTTCAACATGAAAAAGGCCGAAAGGATCTGGACCGGGAAATCAGGGATAGTGAAGTGGATTCCTTCGAGAAACTGCAAGCCGAACTGTCGGCCAATGGTTGGCATAAAATCACCAATTCCAGCGGCGAAATAGGTCATCCGGTAGATAAGCTCGCCGGTAAAAGCCATCGGGATCAGGATCGGCACCAGCGGGGAAAAACGCCCGAACATCGGGTCCTCATTGATCCCAAAGAGCCGGGAACCGAATTTGATCACCGCCAGGATCACTACGAAGGCCACGACCAGCAGCAGGCTGAAGGCCGCGGCATCCGGCAGTCCCAACCATGATTCGAAAAGTCCATACGACTCCCGGTAGCGGAAGAACCTGGCCAGCTGTGAACCGATCAGGAACGGCACGATATAGGTGCAGGTGATATACCTGCCCTTGTTGCGGATCAGCTCCGAGTAGGGATTTCTCAGCAGCAGCTGCGGCGAGTCCAGATCACATAACGGCAGACAATGGCCGCAGACCAGGCAGTGGAGGTTATTCTGGACACTGTAGGCGCCCAGATAGACCGGGCAACCTCGCTTGTTCTCATTGCCCTTCTTGCAGGCAAAGGTCTTGCATACCCGGCACTTGGCATGATCGGCCCGGAACTCGGTGATCGAAAGAGTCGCCGCCGCTCCACTTATCCGGCCCAACGGACAGAGGTGACGACACCAGGACTGGCCAGGAAAGATCACCGCAAACAAGGCGGCCCCAGCGGTAATGGTCAGGACGAAAAGGGAAGTTCCGACCGGGGACTTGTCGAGCCCGATAACAACCTCGATCCAAATGATCAGGGCCAGCAGAAATACCGAGATATAAACCCCTCTTTTCTGCAGAAACTCCGGTACCTTCAAATTAAGAGACAGACCCCGGCGCTGCAGGAAGACCCCCAGGCCGGGAAACGGACAGATCCCGCACCACATCCGGCCGACAAAGAACCAGCTCAGGACGATGGCTGGCCACAACAAGCCCCAGGAAAGGAAAACAGCAATATTACTGGCCGGATCACGGGGGCCGAACAGACCGGAAATGACCACCAGGACAAAAAGAACGTCACCGCCGGTACGCAGGTAGGCGTAGTGGTGCCGGGCGGCCAGGAACCGCCTGAGACCGGGAAAGATCCTGAACAGATCAAGGCGCTCATCCTCATCCGAGGAGATCAGGCTCCTTATCGCCTTGGTCCACCAGATCATTTACGAGATCTCCTCTAGTTTTACCGGAATTTCCATGGGCTGCTCGTCCCTGATAATGATCAGATCGACCGTATCCCCGATCTTGTAATGATCGAGTTCGTCACGCAGATCATCATAATCTTCTATTTTGTTGCCATCAACCGCGATAATGATGTCACCGAGGAGAACCCCACCCAGAACCTGGGTGGTACCCCTGAGCCCGGCCTGCTCTGCAGTACTGCCGGGCTGAACATTTATTACCAGCGCACCCTTGATCTCAAGGCGTTCGGTGATGCCGCGATTGGCCAGGGTGATGCCGATACCCGGCCGGATCACCTTGCCATACCTGATTATTTGCGGCACCACTCGGTTTATCGCCTCGACCGGTACCGCAAATCCTATCCCGGCACTGCCCCCTGAAGGACTGTAGATCGCGGTATTCACCCCGATCAGCCGCCCGGAACTATCAAGCAACGGTCCGCCTGAATTGCCAGGATTGATCGCCGCATCGGTCTGGATCACCTCGTTAATAGTCCGGCCGGTCACCGCTTTGATCTCCCGCCCTAGAGCGCTGACGATGCCGGCGGTCAGGGTATGGTCAAGGCCGAAGGGATTACCGATCGCGAAGACCTTCTGACCGACCTGCAGCGATCCGGAATCACCAACGCTGATCGCCTGCAACTTTTCTGCCGGAGCGGATATCTGCAGGACGGCGAGGTCCTTATCCGGGGCTACCCCGACCAGGACGGCCTTCCAGCTTGAGTTATCGGCCAGAGTCACCTCCACCCGGCTGGCATCCTTGACAACATGGAAATTGGTGACGATACGTCCTTGCCGGTCCCAGATAAAACCAGAACCGGTACCACTGGGGATCTCGTCAACATTGAGATTAAAAAAACCGCGCCGGATCTCGATACTGTTGATGAAAACCACCGATGGAGATACCGCTTTAAAGAGGTCGATGGTGTTCTGCTCATCCATGGCCAGATCACCGCGGGGAGATACCAGCCGGGGCCGGGCATCGGGATCATGGATCGGCGGCTGCTCCTGCCGCTCGTAAATCAGCCAGGAAACAGTAATGACCAGAATGGAAATGACCAAAAACGACAGGCGGTTGCCGGGCGAAGACTGATTACTAAGCATGACTCCCCTACAGGTTGAGAATCAGCTTGGCGATCATGAAATAAGCAGTGACGCCGAGGATATCAATAGCAGTGGTGACAACGGGGCCGGTAGCGATCGCCGCGTCAATATCAAGCCGTCTCATAACCAGAGGGACGAAAGTACCGAGGGTCGAGGCCAGGGTCATGGCGAAAAGCACCGAGAGACCGATCACCAGACCAAAATTAGCGTGGCCGGCGGCAAAGC
>CBDVDF010000237.1:0-3939 GCA_965372675.1 uncultured Desulfobacterales bacterium | reverse complement strand
CGTACTCTCCGGGAATCTCAACCGGCAAACCGAAGTCGATAAGCAATTCCCTGATCTGCTCTGCACCCGCGGCCGAAATAACCCCTTTGCCAACCGCCAGTCCGTTGACCGCCACCATACCGATCGCCACCGCCAGACCATGATCAAGGCTGTATCCCGAAGCAGCCTCCACCGCGTGGCCGATCGTGTGTCCGTAGTTAAGAATGCGGCGCAGGTCTGACTCCCGTTCATCAGTAGCCACCACTTCAGCCTTGATTTCGCAGCATCTGGCGATCATCTCCTCGATGATCGGTAGATCAAGCGCCAGAATCTTCTGCCGGTTTTCGGCCAGGTATTTAAAGAACTCACCATCCCAGATCACCCCGTACTTGATCACTTCGGCCAGACCGTTCAACAGCTCTTCGGGCGGCAGGGTTTTCAAGACCAACGGGTCGATATAAACAGAGCGAGGCTGATAGAAGGCCCCGATCAGATTCTTGCCCTCGGGGATATCGACCCCGGTCTTACCGCCCACCGAACTATCCACCTGGGCCAGCAGACTGGTGGGCACCTGGACAAAAGGGATGCCCCGCATATAGGCAGAGGCCAGGAAACCGGTCATATCGCCAGTGACCCCACCGCCCAGGGCGATCAACGCGTCCTTGCGATCCACCCCTTTGCGGGCCAACTGGCTGGCCAGGTCGCCTATGGTACCAAGATGCTTGCTGGCCTCACCTCTGGCAAAGGTTATCAGTTCACAGGCCAGCCCCGCTTCTGTCAGCGAAGCCATCAGGCGATCACCGAACAGCCCCGCGACATGATCATCGGCGATAATGATATATCGCTTGCCGATCTTTCTCTCTCGAAGATCAGCACCGACTTCAGTCAACAGACCTTCGCGAATAATTATCGGATAGGACCGATCTCCCAGCCCAACTGTTATTTCCTGCATCAGTTCACCATGGATGGATAAGTAAAAATCGGCTTCTAGAACCTGGCTTTCACTTCTTGAATAAAGAGGCCGCAGTATAGCTTTTAAACGACAATTTTGGCAAGACACTTGACACGGCAAGATCCCTGTCGCACAATATGAGTATAATCACATTCAATTTATCAGAGGAGCAATGATCATGTCGGCCAAAAAAGGGCTTAAAGATTTTGATGAGACAGTAAAAAAAGCAGGGGCAGCCATCGGTCAACTCCTTGGCCGTTTTCAATCCAATCTGGACAAGACCGGCAGGCAGGCGATTAGCACGGCCAAAGAACTGGTTGAAACGGTCAGCAAGACCGCCGAAAAGACGGTCGAATCGACCGTTGAAAAGATCCACGAAGTAACCGCTACTGGCGAGGCTGCCAAGAAACCGGCTACGCTGGCTCTCAGGTCCATCAAGAACAAGCCGATCGCCGACTCTGTGCAGCTGCTGGCCGATGACATTTCGGCCTACTTAAAAGAAAATGGCAAAAGCACCGTTAACGATCTGGTTGCAGCCATGGAAAAACAACGCCGCAACCCAGGCATGACCTTCGCCGCCATCGGCTGGCTGACCGGAAAAGGCAAGGTCAAGGTAACCAAGGACGGCAAGAACATCTCGCTCAAATAACTTTCCTGTTCAAAATCATAAAAAAAAGGGGATGCCGATAATTCGGCATCCCCTTTTGGTTTCAGAATGAAAATTTTGCCGTTGGCAAATTATTTCATTACATCACCGGAAGCAGCACCCTGCATCTTGACCTCAACCTTCTCGGTCAGACCAGCATAGTACTCTTTCAGGTGATCAAGAACTTCCTCGCGACCGAAGTGATCAACGATCTCGGCACCTTCGGAAAGGGCCTTACGAAGCTTGGTGCCGGAAAGGATGACCCGAGACTCTTTGTCATGCGGGCAGGTACGCAGGGAAGCCATACCGTCACACTCTTTGCAGTAGAAGGTCCAGTCGATCTTCATCGGCGCGCACAGCAGGTCTTTACCAGCATCACCGGTGGTGGGGATGCGGTCAAAGATATCCTGAGCCTCGAACAGACCATAGAAATCACCAACACCAGCGTGATCACGACCGATCAGCATTTTGCTGACTCCGTAGTTCTGACGGAAGGTAGCATGGAGCAGACCTTCACGAGGACCGGCATAACGCATATCAAGCGGGTAACCGGCGTTGATGACGTTATCTTTAACGAAGTAGTTCTCGATAAGAATATCAATGGCTTTAACCCGGATATCAGCAGGAATATCGCCCGCTTTCAGATTACCAATCAGAGAGTGGATCAAAACACCGTCACAAACCTCAACGGCGATCTTGGCCAGGAACTCATGGGAGCGATGCATCGGGTTACGAAGCTGCAGGGCAGCAACGTCTGACCAACCACGCTCTTCAAACATTGCACGGGTCTCGGCCGGGGTCAGGTAAACGCCTTTGTACTCGGCAGGATACTCGCCTTCGGAGAGGACCTTAACGGTACCGGCAATATTGAACTCTTTCTGAGCCAGAACCATGATGACGCCAGGATGATCTTCAGGGGCAATCTTCCAGAAGCTATCGCCTTCAGACTCTTCGCCTTCACCCTTGAAAACTTTCTCACATTCCCATTTCTTGTCAGCATCGGTCATCTCGTATTTCTCGCTGACCTTCATGGTGGCATAAGTCTCACCATCTTTAACGAGAGCGATCTCGTCGCCTTCGTTAATATCTCCAGCATCGGCAGCAGAGACATCGAGGGTTACGGGGACAGGCCAGAAGGTGCCGTCAGCCATCTGGAAGTTCTCGCAAACGCCTTTCCAGTCAGCTTTTTTCATGAAACCATCAAGAGGGCTGAAACCACCAATACCCATCATGATCAGATCGCCTTTGGCACGGGCAGTGATCTCAACCTGCTTCAGGCCAGCAGCTTTCTCTTTCTCAGCTTCCAGGTCATTGCCATGCAGCAGGCAGCAAACCAGTCCTTTGCCTCCGTGGGGAGCAACTAATTTCGACATGTTAACGTCTCCTTGTAGAATTATATGAAAAAAATGAATAGAGCTTCAGAAAAATAAAGTCTACTTTATATAGAGGGGAGGGGAAATTGTCAAGTTTAAATTGGCTATATTTTCCGACCTGAAGTTAGTGAGTTATCGGCGGAAAGCCTGACCTGCATCTGCCCTGAAAATCGCCGGCAACAACACCAGTTAAGGTAGAGGCGGCAACTATTCTACTAAGCATCGTCGGCCAGCACTTGGCGGCGGCCAAATATCCTGACCGCTACAATACTTATCTCATAAAGAATAACCAGCGGCCCACCCATCAGGACCTGGTTGACTACATCTGGGGTCGGGGTGAGAATGGCAGCGATTATGAATGAGATCAGGACCGCGTACTTGCGGTTACGGCTAAGGAAAGGCGCATCGACAATCCCGAGCCTGGCAAGGAAGACCATGAAGACCGGTAACTCGAAGATCACTCCGAAGGAGATGAAGAGCCGGAGACTTAATGAGAAATATTCGTTAACTGATGGCATGGCACTGAGAAAATCATTGGAATAGCCAACCAGAAAACGGAAGGCCGGCGGGAAAACCAGATAATATCCAAAGAGAGCACCACCGACAAAACAGATCGTTGAAAGCAGTACGAAGGGCACCATGGCCTTTTTCTCATGGTGATAAAGTCCAGGTGCCACGAACCGCCAGATCTGGGCAAAGATAACCGGACTACCCAGAATAACGCCACATACCAGGGCGAGCTTCAGATAAAAAAAAAGGCTTCCTGGTAAGAGGTGAAGATCAGCGATGAATCTTCGGGCAGAACATCGAACAGGGGCTTGAAAAACCAGAAACCGATATCCTGAACAAAATAATATGAAACACTGAAACCCACCCCGACTGCCACAAGAGAAGTAACCAGGCAGCTGCGCAGTTCGGTCAGATGTTCGGTCAGCGGTTGTTTATTCAAATCTTCCATCTTCAGATATTTCCCTAATAGGGTCCGGTTA
>CBDVDF010000236.1:0-3968 GCA_965372675.1 uncultured Desulfobacterales bacterium | reverse complement strand
GGGACAACGGCCTGTCCGCAGAAGCGATTGAGAAATACTATGATGATCGGGATTTTGTCGACTGGACCCACAAGTTGAGCAAGACCAAGATGCTCAAGGCCCAACATCCCGGCTATGAAACCTTCAAGACCGGCGTCCATGGCCAGAACAATCTTGCCTGTGCGGACTGCCATATGCCCTATGTCCGTGAAGGTGGGGTCAAATACTCCAACCACCAGGTCGGCAGCCCCCTAAACGATATCGCCAATACCTGCCTTAACTGTCACAGCGGTACGGAGAAAGAGTTTCTGGCAACGGTTAACCGCAAGCTTGAGCGGAAGAATGAATTGTCCAAAATTGCAATGGATGTGCTGGCCAAAGCCCACTTGGAAGCAGCCAAGGCCTGGGAGCTGGGTGCCAGCGAAAAAGAGATGAAAGCAGCCTTAATGGATATTCGCCATGGTCAATGGCGCTGGGACTTCTCTATCGCCGCCCACGGCTCGTTCTTCCACGCTCCGGAAGAAACCTTACGGGTGCTCGGCAGTGCCATCAACAAAGGACATGATGCACGCCTTAAACTGCGTATTATTCTGGCAAAATATAACGCAGCGGACTACGTAGCTCCTGACTTTTCAAGCAAGGAAAAAGCTCAAGTCGTGACCGGGCTGCCTTATAAAAAACTGGTTGATGAAAAGAACAAATTCCTGAAGGGCCTGCGCCAGGAATGGATCAAAGAGGGTACCAGGAAAGGCCTGTATGATCCCAAGACTCGAGAGGGGATAATCCATAAAACCTCATACTCCAATTAATTAAACCAGAAGTTAACTCGCACAGCCTTAAGCCAGCCTCTGTCCGCGTCCTACAGACAGGGGCTGGCTTTTTTATGCAAAGGAATTGTCGTTGTAGGCTTCTTTTTGTCCTGTTCAGCTGTGGATCCAAATATCCATTTCCCTTTAATCTCCCCAATAGACACAGGGCATATTAAAACTGCCGTTTTTTCCCGCAATAGTTCCTACAATCTTGCAACAATTCGTTATGTCATTAAAAGCTCAGACAAGAGCGGCGGATCCAGAGCAAAATTTATTGTCAGGTGGGAAGCGAAGGTGCCCGTAAACAAACCTCTGGTAGAAACAATTATGATCAGCACAAGAAGCCAGCAAGGAATTTCTTGGTCGCTTAAAAACACAAACTTCAGGAACTTGTTTTAATCAGCAACATAATAATCAACTATGGCATCAACCATGGCCGGGATCGTATAGGTTGCCGGCTGAACATCTATCTTCAATCCTTTCGCCAGGGCGGTTTTGGCAGTTATCGGGCCGATCACCGCGATCTTTACATCACCGAGCAGACGCTTGAACTCCTCATCATCTTTGATATCGAGCATTTCCAGAAAATTACGAACCGTGGAAGAGCTGGTAAAGGTCACCATATCAATCTGCTTCCCTTCCAGAGCCTCCCGAACCATAGCATAGTCATCCGGCTGCACATTCTGGTAGACCGGAGCAATATCGACCTGCGCCCCACCCTCCCGAAGTTTTTCCGGCAGAATCTCATGGGCCTTCAAAGCACGGGGAAGCAGAATCTTCTGCCCCTTAACACCCTTATCCAGCAACGCATCGGCCAACCCCTCGCCGGTAAATTCCTCCGGCAGCAGATCGGCCCTGATCCCGTGATCACGGAGAATATCGGCAGTAACCGAGCCAACGACCCCGATCTTGGGTCCATTCAGGTCACGGGCATCCAGACCCTTTTGGCGTAAGCGTTTGAAAAAGAAATCGATGGCGTTAATGCTGGTAAAGAGCAGCCAGTCATAAGAGGCGATACTTGCCAGGGCGCTGTCCAGTTCCGTCCAGTTATCCGGATCTATCAGAGCGATGGTCGATCCTTCCAGGCAATCGGCGCCGTTATCTTCAAGAAGCATTACCAGTTCACTGGCCTGGGCCCGGGTCCTGGTAACCAGGATACTTTTACCGAACAGCGGCTTTTTCTCGAACCAGTTAATTTTATCGCGTAATCCGACCACCTCACCGACCACGATCAGGGCTGGCGGCTTGATCCCGGCCTCCTTGACCTTATCGGCAATATTATCGAGAGTGCCGACCACCGTGTGCTGTTCCGGGGTTGAGGCCCAGCGAATTACCGCGACCTTACTCTTCGGGTCACGACCATGTTTGATCAGGTTTTCGGCGATGAACGGCAGATTCTTGATCCCCATGTAGAAGACCAGAGTACCGATGCCGGTAGATATTTTATCCCAGGCTACCCGGCTGTCTTTCTTGGTCGGGTCTTCATGGCCGGTAATAAAGGCTACCGACGATGTATAATTACGATGAGTGATCGGAATCCCGGCATAGGTCGCGGCGGCCGTGGCAGAGGTTACGCCCGGCACTACCTCGAAAGCCACCCCGGCAGCGACCAGTTCTTCGATCTCCTCGCCGCCGCGCCCGAAAATAAACGGGTCACCACCCTTAAGTCGTACTACCCTCTTACCAGACTTTGCGCGATCAACCAGCATCTGGTTGATCTCCACCTGGGTGAAGGCATGATGGACATTGCCTTTCTTGCCGGCATAGATCAGCTCGGTGGAATCCGGGACAAATTTAAGCAGCCTCTTGCTGGCCAGATGATCATAGACCAGCACCTCAGCCCTTTTAAGGATATTCAGCCCTTTGACGGTGATCAGGCCGGGATCGCCGGGTCCGGCCCCGACCAGATAGACCTTGCCGCGCTTCGGGCTATTTGTACTTTTTTGATCAGACATGATGATTTTTTATCCAATTACAAAGAGCGCAGGGGTTAGCCGGCGCTCTTGACGATGATCTATTTTAAATAATAGTAATGGTCAACTAGCTCAGGCTGTCACCATAGACCTCTTCAAGGATTCTCCGGCCACCAAGATCAAGGATCTCCTCAGCCACCGCAACACCCATGGTTTTGGCATCGGCTACCTCACCAACCACTTGCTTGCGGATAACCTCCTTGCCGTCGATCGAGGCAACAAGACCGGTTATGGTCAGCTTACCGCCGTCTACCGTAGCAAAACAACCGATCGGCACCTGACAGCCTCCTTCCAACCGCTGCAGAAAAGCCCGCTCGCCATCAACCGCGATGGTCGTCTCTTCATCCTGCAAAAAGGCCAGGCCGGCCAGCAGTTCTTCGTTGTCCTTACGGAGTTCGATACCCACCGCGCCCTGGGCAACGGCCGGCAGCATATCCTCAGGCTCGAAAAAGGAGCTGATCCGCTCCGACCACTTCATCCGGTTAAGTCCGGCCGTGGCCAGGATGATCGCATCGTACATCCCTTCATCCAGTTTACGGATCCTGGTGTCAAGGTTACCCCGCAGATCTTTGATGACCAGATCAGGACGCAGGGCAGCCAACTGTGACTTGCGGCGCAGGCTGCTGGTGCCAACCGTGGCGCCCTGGGGCAGATCGTTAAACGAATCGAATTTAACCGACAGAAAAGCATCCCTGGGATCTTCCCGCTTAGTTACAATGCCGATATGCAGTTCTTCAGGCAGCTCGGCAGGCACGTCCTTCATGCTGTGCACGGCCAGATCAGCGTCACGCGACAGCATCGCTTCTTCGAGCTCCTTGACGAACAAGCCTTTACCACCGACCTTGGCCAGCGGTACATCGAGGATCTTGTCGCCCTTGGTGATTATCTTGACCAGCTCCACCGTGGTCCCGGGATACTGAGCTTCGATCAAATTCTTGATATTGGTACTCTGGGTCATGGCCAGCAGGCTTGCCCGGGTGGCGATCTTGATATGTTTCTGCATCTTAATTGATCCCTTGAGATAAAATTATTAGTCTGACGACAGTTTCACTTAACTTAAACCTGTTGAAAATCAGAGCTTCCTGTTGCCGTTTTCGTTCATTTAGGCAATAAATTCAAAAACGATACTGGCGGTCAGTTGACTACAACCACAATGAAGCCTGCCAGTTTTCATTAACAGTTCCTCTGGAAAAGGTCACCGATAATG
>CBDVDF010000235.1:0-4009 GCA_965372675.1 uncultured Desulfobacterales bacterium | reverse complement strand
ATCAGGCATCGGCACAATACCGGCATTGTCGATCCCCATTTTTATGTCCTGGCGAGGTATGAGACGGCTACTATTCCTGCCCGCCAGATGCAGAGGTATTCCCCCACGGCTCTGCAGAATCCTGACGTGCTCGCCACCTATCGCCACCAAAAGGGAACCGGCCCGTTGATCAGCCATGTCTTCGGCTGCTTCAACACTTGCCGAGATACTGTCGCCAAGTTCTCTGATGTCGTTAACATTGTCATCGCCAAAACCCATTGTCGGACTCTGACCATGGCCAAGTAATTCCACGTAGCCATGATTATCTGCCTCGGCTATTACCGCCGTCGTCGTAGTGGCACCGATATCTACTGAGGTTATGAGACTGTGTCTGGTTAGCATTTGACCTCCGAAATCAGCTAGCGACCGTCAAAACTATCGATGAAGCCTGAAAGCTCCATGGTAGAATCATCTTCACCGCGATAAATACTCTCGGGCCATATCTCCAAAGATTCACCGCAACCTACCACCACCACCTTCTGGCGAGGTTCCTCGTCATCAAAAAGCAACTTATGACGCAGGCCCTGACTAAGAACGATCCGGGATTGACTATCCAGCTTTATCTTGGCGGAATTATTACAGAGCAGGCGAATGAATTTTCTTTTCTGAGCTCCATCGTACTCCTCCGCCCCCAGGACAGAATGCTTGTACTTTTCCCAGACCACGGCCGGTCGGATGATCAGAAAGCCCTCGTGATGAGGGGTCGCGTAGAAATCACCGGACAGGATCTCGGCCGGGTTATCTTTGCGGAACCAGGCAGGCATAACCATTCTGGACTTTTCATCCAGGACAGCGTTATGAGTGCCGATGAAAACACAAGATTCCATTTCTATTGGCTCCGAAAATTTCAGGGAGTCTCATCCACTACCAACCCCTTTTCAGCCACTATACTCCCTGCGTTAATCTAAATGCAACAAAAAAAACCCCTATGCAACTTTTTTTTAATCTTGAAAACAAGGAGATAGATAAGCACACAGAAAAAGATAGACGGGAGGAATATATTGCCAGAAGAACAGCAGAGCCGATTAATCTGCTCTTAAGAATTATCGGCCGAATCCGCAGTGGAGGATACTCTGAGAGATAAGGAGAAGTGGCTTTATCCCGTTGGCAGTAAGGCAGAAAAGCTATCTGGCCTCAGGAGGGAACTGGATACTGGAGATAAAGGAAAGAGACTTTATAGAAGGTGGGTTGGATTCCCAGACCAGAAAAATGTGCTATCGAATATCGACTATCAAGTTCTACTTGAATCTCTGATGGCATTCTTTCTTGAGCCGGGAGATCTTTGTCAACCGTTCGGAAAACAACTCGAGATCTTTCGCATCACGGGCTTTCCTCAAGGCAACACAGGCTGCGGTAAAATCCTGGTAATGTTCATCCCCAAAGCCGGGATATGCCACCATAACGGCGGCCTCGGCCATGAACTCATCAACCAGCGAACGGGGCGGGAGATCATTTCTCTCCATATACCCCATCATCTTCTTGAAAGTTTTTTTCAACCTTTTCTTCAAGGGCCGATATTTCTGCTCGGCCAGTTCCGCCTGCGCCCTGGACATGGTACCCATAATGATCCTGATCGATCCTTAAATTTTTTTCGTTTACTTTATCTGTTTTAACGGGAATAGTTACTATATATTAAATAAAATTAACGGAGACCACCATGAAGATAGAACTGGATAGAAATATTGTTGAGTTTTCACCGGAAAGCCCCCAGGAAACCGCCAGCCTGGAACTGCTCTGGAAAGTCATAGTTGATTGCATGAAAGACAACAAGAAACTGGTGCCGATCGGTGAGTACGTGCCGATCAAGGAAAACCTGGCCCGCTTTCATATTGAAGGCATCCCGGGCGGTAAAACCATCTGGACAGAGCATAAATCAGCTGCCGATGCGGCTTACTACTGTTCGACCTGCAACAAGTACATGAACGTCAAAACCGGCGAGCGGATCCCCCTCTGCTGCGGCCGGGAGATGGAGACCCTTGACTAAGAAAAGAGCGGGGGCCTACTTCGCCTGCCGATCATCTTCATCCGGCTCCAAAAACCCTGCAAGTTTCTTCAACAGCGATTCGGGAAGCTCTTCTTTATAAAGAAAGGCCCTCGCCTCCTCTCCGGTGATCTGTTCCTTGACCTCCACCGGCAAGCTGCGCAGGGCCATCATCCGCTCCTGATCAATTCTATCCTTGTTAATCGTGGTCATAGCTTCCTGTGAATTTTTCTAATGATTTATGATGGCCGCAAATAGAGCGACAACAATATAATATATTAAGTGATCGCTGCTGATAGATCAGAAAACATCAAGAAAAAATCGCCCCACGGCTGACCCTGACCCCGATCGTCATTTTGCAGGGATTAAAGAGGCGCTCCCGTTAATCAGGTGCTGAGCAACACCAGGCATGTCCGGGGTCAGGATCATAAGAATTTTCGCCTCTGCAAATAGAATATGTTACGGCCTGCTATTAAATCAAGAAAATATTTTTATTTAATCATGCAGAGGGGGTAGCGACCCGGACGACAATTCACGAAAACCCCTTGCTTAAATAAAAAAAAGGCCCTGCTATCAACAATCTTGGGGGAAAGGGGAAATAGCAGGGCCTTCGATAAGGGGAAAACACTAATCAAGGAGAAAAGCATTTAGGTTATAAACTAAATGATGAATCAGTCTAAGTCAACAAGTATTTCATTTATATCTTAAACATTAAAAACCCCGCCGCCCGAATAAGGGACATTCCCGGTGAACTGGTTCCGGCGACGGGGCAAAGGAGAGAAAGGAGACTTCTCTTTAATTATAAAATTAAGCACTGCAATTCAAACAGGCAAGAAACAAGCCAAAAAGAAACGCTATTATCAACGTAGAGGATGCCCACTCCTTCAAGAAACCCCGAACATGACAGAAGAAGTGGCGAAGGCAAAAAAAGGCCCTGTTACCAGTAGAATTGCTTCCCCCCACTCTCTTTCCCCAAAGTGTCTGGCAACAGGGCACTTATACCACTATGTATTATGGAACAATGAATTTAAATTAAGAGCCACCGCTCGTCAAGGAATTAATCCGGTTCAGAAAAGCAGTCGTGGTCATGACAGACAAGCGTTTGGAGCGGCAAATCATTTGGTCGTAAAGGTGTAAACCCCGTCCCAATCTTCACTGGCGGGAGGTTCGACGATCAGGTGTTCCAGTCTGGAAACATACATATTATAAAGGGTGGAAGGATTCTGGCTGTTCAACTCGTTCATTATCGATAGTGAAGCAGCAAACTCCCCGGCCTGATAAAGATCGATAGCCCGGGTATACTTGCCTACCTCCTCCTTCAAAGCCTTACCAACCTCCCCTTCGGCAAGCGGTTCAAAGATCTTCACAGGGACATGCTTGCCCTTTACGATGACCTTGTCAAGAAACCGGCAATAAAACAGATCGCCGATCTTCTCCCTGGTCGTCTCGGATATAATCACTCTGACCCCGTAAGTCTTTGTTGCACCCTCGAGACGAGAAGCCAGGTTGACATCATCTCCGATCACCGTATAGTCGAATCGCAGGCTGCTGCCGAAGTTGCCCACCCGCATCGTGCCGGTATTGAGACCAATACCTATATCAATGAACGGGATCCCTTTCTCCTGCCAGGCAGGGTTCAATTCATCCAGTTTGGCCGACATTGCCATTGCAGCACGCACCGCATTGATGGCATGTTGCTCGTCATCCAGGGGCGCCCCCCAGATAACCATTTCAGTGTCAATGCTGGAGAACCTTTTGGAAAGACCTAAAAGCGCCTATATATGGAAGCTGAAATTTATATATCAGAAATAATTCGAATGATTATTGATAGTTAGTAATGGCTACCAACACTATCTTAGTGATAGGCAGGAATGTCAAAAAAGCAAAAAAAAGGACTTACGAAATTAATCATAAGTCCTTGAGCTGGGCTGGTAAGCTTTGCGGGAGCCAAAACACCCCTATTGACAGCCAGCCAGATTACTTTTTGCC
>CBDVDF010000234.1:0-4023 GCA_965372675.1 uncultured Desulfobacterales bacterium | reverse complement strand
CACTGCGGTTATTCTTCTGGCCGAAGCTCTGCGCAGGGCATCGACCATAATGGTCAGTTCCATCAGGTTATCATTAACCGGCGGGCAGGTCGGCTGGATCACGAAAACGTCCGCACCGCGCACATTCTCGCCGATCTCGATAAATATCTCCCCATCACTGAAGGTACGCACCTCGGCAGCCGACAAAGGCAGGTTTATTGTCTTACAGATCTCCTCTGCTAAAGGCCGATTGGCATTACCGGTAAACAATTTGATCTTATTGACCATGGTAATTATTCCCTTTCGTAAAGATTGATGGCTGGGGCGGTAGGATTCGAACCTACGAATGCAGGCGTCAAAGGCCTGTGTCTTACCGCTTGACGACGCCCCATTATTTATTTCAGCCCATTAAAATAGCTTCAGGAATGGCTGGGGACGGTCAAAAAAACTTTCTTACCGTATAGCGGCCGGAAATGCTCGAAACAGCCAACGGCAGCTGCTTCATCAGTAAAGATCCCGAAAACCGTTGGCCCACTTCCCGTCATCAACGATGCCGCGGCCCCGTCCTCGATCATTCTTTGCTTGATAGCACCGATCTCCGGATACCTGGCAACCGTCACCGACTCAAGATCATTAAACAAAACATCCGGCCCCGCCTCTTCCAAAGACTCGATAAGCGTACCGTTATATATGGTTGACTGATAGTCCTTTTCGGGCGCTAAGATATAAGGATTACCCTTGGATGTCAACGCAAAATTATCAAATACCCAACTGGTTGAAACAGCAACCCCGGGGTTGACCAGAAGAATGGTGCATTTCGTTAAAGAAGGCACCGGATCCAGGCGTTCCCCCACCCCCCTGGCCATTGCGGCCGGAGAGTCTTTGACGAAGAAAGGCACATCTGCACCCAGCTTCAAGGCCAGGCCTGCCAGGCGCTCTTCACTCATCCCGGTAGCAAGAAGATTGTTTAAGGCCAGGAGTACCGCTGCAGCATCGCTGCTTCCCCCTCCCAGACCGGCGGCAACGGGGATTGTTTTTTTCAGGATCAACCGGACCCTGCATTCGAGGGAAGCTTCTTCAAGAAATGCCCTGGCTGCTCGCCAGACAAGATTTCCTTCATCGACCGGCAGATCAGAGTCCGGACAGGTCAGGGATATCCCCTGCCCTTCTGCCACTTTGACCGTTATCTCATCGGCAAGATCGAGCTTCTGCATGAACGTTTCCAGTTCATGATAGCCATCGGGCCTGCGCCCCTTGACCAACAGAAAAAGGTTGATCTTGGCTGGAGCGTAAATAGTTTTTTCAGCAGATTCCATCAGATCAAACCAAATGTACAGGGCAAATAAAAAGGCCTGATCCAGCGATGGGAATCAGGCCCTGTGGAAATAATCTTCTGGTGGTGATACTCAGCCGGCCAACTTGACGTAGCGGAGTTTAAGATCGTACAACACCGTCTCCAGGAGGTTATCCTCGTCCTTGCTCAGGTTGCCGCTGGTCTTTTCCTTGAGGAGATTCAAGGTGTCGATAGTGTGCTTGGCCAGGATCAGGTCCAGCTGGCTTTTACCGGTTTCCGGGTCGCTGAGTTCCCCGCAGTGAAAGAGGGCCGCCGTATTAAGTGACATGACAAAAGCGGTGAAGGTAACTTCCGGCATCACACACTGGCCGTCCCTCAGCACCTGTCCTTCCGGGCATTTCTTACAGTCTTTTCCCTGATCAGTCATAATTCACCATTGTTTATAATGAACGGCAGCAGAGCGGCCGTTACTCAAAGAGAGGCAGGTCGAGGACCATGGCGTCATTTATATGCGGCAGTTCACGAACCGTCTGCAACTGTTCCTTGCTGACCAGGGTATTGGTGTTAAGCAGGATGAGATTGCGCCCCTCCTCCTCTTCCATACCCACAGTCATTCGGGAAATATTAACCTTGAAACTTCCCAGGGTTGATCCGAGAGCACCGATAACACCGGGAACATCCTCATTAACCACAAAAAGCATTGGTCCGGAAGGGACTGCCTCTAAACGGAAGGTGTTAAATCTGACCAGGCGAGGCTCATTCTTACCGAAGACGGTCCCGGCCAGGACGTTCTCCCCGGATGTCGTCTTGACGGTAACCTTGAGGAGGTTGGTGAAATCGTCATGCTGACTGGAACGTGATTCAATAACCCTGATCCCTCTTTCCTTGGCGATCATCGGCGCATTAACATAGTTGACTGCGTCCTTGAGGATCGGGGTGAAAAGACCTTTGAGGAAAGAAACCGTCACCGGCCCGGTCTCCATCTCGGCCAGATCACCGATAAACTCGATATTGACCTCTTCGACCCCATCTTTAGCTATCTGCATGTGCAGGGCGCCGATCATCTCGGCCAGGGCAGAGAAAGGACCGATCTTGGAAAGGACCTCTGCGCTGACAGACGGGGCATTGACCGCATTGGTTACAGTATTGTTAAGCAGATAGTCTGCCATCTGCTCGGCGATCGCTATCGCGACATTTTCCTGGGCCTCAGCGGTGGAGGCACCGAGGTGAGGGGTGCAGATAAAATTATCCAACGGCAATAACGGACAATTTTCAAGGTTCGTAGGTTCGTCAGCAAATACGTCAAGAGCGGCCCCGGCGATCTCATCATTCTGTAAGGCGACAAGCAAGGCGGCCTCATCGACCACCCCGCCCCGGGCACAATCGATCAACATCGCCTCGGGCTTCATCAGTTTGAACTGCTCGGTGGAGAGAACATTCTTGGTTTCCTTGGTAAACGGGACATGGACAGAAACAAAATCAGCCCGTTTACACATCTCATCGATACTCACCAGCTCAACACCAAGTTTGTCAACCAGATCCTTGGGCATATGGGGATCGAAGGCGATGACCTTCATTTTCAGTCCCTGGGCCCGGTCGGCAACGATCGCACCGATCCGGCCGATCCCGACAATACCCAGGGTCTTGCCGGTTACTTCCCGGCCGGAAAATTTCTTCTTCTCCCATTTGCCGGCCTTCATGGAAGCCGTCGCCTGGGGTATTTTCCTGCTCATAGACATCATCATCGAGATGGCATGCTCGGCGGCAGTGGTGGAATTGCCATCGGGAGCGTTCATTACGACGATCCCGCGTTTACTGGCAGCGGGGATATCCACATTGTCCAGACCTATGCCGGCCCGACCAACCACTTTCAGATTAGTAGCCTCCTCAATGATCTCTTCGGTTACCTTGGTAGCACTGCGGATGACCAGGCCGTCATACTGAGAGATGATCTTTTTCAGTTCTTCGGGGGGCAGGCCGGTGTTGGTATCTACTTCAATTCCGGCTTCTTTAAGAATCTTGGCGCCGATCGGAGCCAGATTATCACTTATCAGGACCTTCATTAGATCTCCTCGTTAATAGTCGCGCAATGGTGACTGGGTCAGGAACAGGATCAATATCGGTTGGCGAAATTATATTTTTCAGCCATTTGATGATCATATAAGCCAATTTGAACTGTAAAACAGAAAGGAGGAAATATTATGCCAAGTGGGCTGTTTGTCAAGAATATTATGCGTAAAGACAACCGTAACTCAATCTTGAAAACAACCGGAAAAATCAGCCGGCCCCTCAGTATCGTCCGATTCTTCCTCTGTCGGTCGATTGATCATGGTCAGGCAGACCGTCCGTGCCTCATCACAACAACGGTCAAGAAAAGACACCGGAAACTTTGGTGAGGCCAGATACCCCTTGATGTTCCCTTTTATCCTTGCCAGCAATTCAGCCATCACTTCACCTTTCTCTTGGACATCGACGAAATTTCTTTCCTGGACAAATTCCTTCATGACTTCACTGCCGAGCCGCGTACGAACCATGGCAAGCAGTTCAGGATCATCATCGTCGCGAACTTTTATCATCCCGTCTTCAACCGGCAGACTTGCCGTGCAGACCATTTTTATATACCAGCGATCTCCGGCCACCTGTCGTGACTGGTCAGTCACCCTGACCGTGATCCCATTTGCGAGTTTTTCTTGATATATTTCAGACATGATCTCACTATATATAATTACGGTTTCTATCTTTGGCAGAGG
>CBDVDF010000233.1:0-4042 GCA_965372675.1 uncultured Desulfobacterales bacterium | reverse complement strand
TCGGGGCCCCGGAGGAAGACGAAGAACACGCTTTCCATGCCGCCAGGTGTGGACAGCTGATCAGCCGACTGGTTGACCATGAAAACGAGGATCGCCAGGCCCAGGGCGCCATCCCGATAAATTTCCGGATCGGCATCAACGCCGGCAGCATGCTAGCCGGCAATATGGGCTCTAAGGAGAAAATGGAATACACGGTGGTCGGAGATACGGTCAACCTGGCGTCCCGCTTCTGCTCGATAGCCGAGGCCGGCCAGATCGTGGTCAGCAGGTTCTTCTACGACCAGGAGAACATCAGCCAGCGGATCATCGCCCAGGAACATAAAGCAATGAAGCTGCGCGGTATTGAAGGGATGGTTGACACCTTTTTATTGCAGGATCTTGCCGAAGAACATCAGTCCGAACTTGCAGAGCAGTTCCAGACCATCATCAACTCGGGCCGGGACCGGTCCCAGGGATAGACTGATTAAAATGACCAATAAATTTTCCCACGACAAGATCCCGGGCCGGGCCATTATCTTCGGCCTGATCATCCTCCTGAGCAGCGGCTGCGCGGCATTAAAACCGGACCCCACGGCCAGGCAGACGGCAAAAATGTCGGCGATGGAAACACAGATCGCCAACCGGAACTACCACAAGGCCCTGCTCCTCTTGAAGAAAGCAGCACCCGATGAAAACACAGAGGCCTACAGGTCACAGCGCCGACGTATTGATGGCCTGGCAAACATCCTTGAGACTGAAACCGAACAGGAGGCAACCAGCCGCTCCGAGCTTAATGACCTGCGTGAGGCCATCGATATCCTCGACCAGGCCCTGAAAAAAATCCCGGAAAATCCCCGACTAAAGGAAATACGGCATGATCTCGTCAGGGAGAGGGATATACGCCGGAGCGAATCCGCCCGCAACCTGCTGTTAAGCGAAGCCGAACACCTGTTTTCCCAACTGGAATGGCATGGTGAGCAGGAACTGCTAGAGAACCCTTCGTTTCTGAGCCGCTGGCGAAAAAGCCGCCTGGAAAAATCCCTGCGGGCACTTCATGGTGAGTTGCTTCTCTGCGGACAGGAGGCCCTGGCCGCCAGACAGGAGCCCATAGCCGAAAGATGCCTGCAGATGGCCAAAACGATCGATGAAACTAAAGTTGTAAAAGAGTTGCTGGCCAGGATCGACAGTGATCCGCAAGCCCCTTCGGTTGTCCCAATTTCCGAGGCCAAAAAAACCAGGCCTTCGTCATCATCCTCCACATCGTTCCAGGCCATGGAGGAAGAACTGAAAAAGGAGATCGACAAAGGGAAACTGCTCAGGGCCTACGTGATCCTGGCCAAACTGGAGCAGTTCCCAGGCAGCAAGGAGGCTCTACACGTCTACCGGAAACAACTGGATAAGGAAAAGAAAAGCCGGATCGCGAAACTACACAAGGAGGCCTCCCGCCTCTACCGAAGCGGCCAGATCACCGAAGCCCGCACCACCTGGCAGAAAGTTCTGGCACTGGACCCGGACAACCATACCGCCTTTGAAAAGATCGCCCGGGCCGACAAGGTCCTGAAGAAGCTCCAATATCTTCAGAAGTCACAACAGAAAATGCCTGCCAGTCAATAAATCACCTGGGTTACCAACTGGAGCAGTTATTCTATCTTTTTCCGGCAGTTTATATATTGCCGGGCGCTATATAATGTGCCAGCGATAAACACGATCCCAAAATAAACACCATACTGGTCAGTATACCCAACTTTCCATAGCCACATTTCCATGGAACCCATCACTCCGGAAAATATCGTCAACATGGCATAGCGCTTAAGATCTGAAATAGGCAGGGGCGGAGGGGTCTTAGTCACATCACCAGGAGTTCTATTATTCATCATTGAATATTATCTTCGGCCCAAGCATAAATGTATAAAGTTGCAGGCAAGACGCGCCAAACCTGCAGCCAAGGTGTTATTGTCTAAGTAATTACACTTTTACTCAGCACGCCAACCTTTATAGCCGGTTAGCATAAATAAATCTAGCCCGGTTCTTGCCCTAAATTCTACTACCTAAGCCTATTGACTCTGGCGGATAAAAGATTCGGGCACAGGACAACCACCAACAATCCTTTTGAATCTGATCTATACCCTCTGCTCACATAATTTTTTGGAAAGAATCCCGGGCAGCCCCACAGACCGGGCATGATTCCGGCAGAGTACCCTCGTTTATATAACCGCAGAATTTGCAGACATGATATGTCTTGTCACTATCATCAACGATAGCCCCTTTTTCGGTCGAGTAATAGGTTAGGGTCCGCTTTTCGACAATGAGCAACTGGCGCAGGGCATGCAGAACAGCCTGGTTGTCACCTTTTTCCGCTTCGCTGAGGTCATCGGCATACTGGCCAACGATCTCTTCGATCTCTTTTTCAAAAAGCGTCGCGAGATACTTCTCGGAGAGATCGATATGGCCCCGGTAGGCACTGAATATCCGGTGGGCCTGGATCTTTTCAGATTCACTAATTGCCCGGATCAGATGCCCTACACCCTCGCGGCCGTCCCTGACTGCTTTTTTGGCTTAGATCTTTTTCCTGGCTGCCGCCTTGGACAAAAGACCAAAAGTCCTGAGCAACTTTTCTTCGAGATCGTTCTGCATTGTGTAACTCCACCGACAAAATGTTTTTGGTAAGATCTGAAAGCTAAAATCTCCGAAACCATTCCTTATCTGAAACAATATCACCATTTGGCCCGATAAAAAATATAAAGGTAGGTCTCGGAAACTCACCAGAGATCGCAAAGGCGATCTAAATGGTAAGAAAGGAAAAAATAAAGGGGCGCCGAGTGGCGCCCCTTGGGAAGAAAACGGAATAATATTAAGGGGGGGGGTATTATTCCACTTTCTGGTTGTAGCGATATTTCATGGGATCAAATCCCTCAACTCACATGTTCTTTTTAAACAATCCTTCATAAACCTTCTGAAGTTCGCCGCTTTTAATAGATTTTTTCAACTCAGCGGTTGGCGTATTAATCCATTTGTGCATATCATCTTCGGTCAACAGCTTGTTAATATAGGCATTGATCTCCGGATCATTGTAATGAAGCGCTGACGGAATTAATTTAAAATAGAAGTTATGGGCCACGTCATAAATACCATGCCACCAGGTGTAATCCGGTCCCATCATGGCCGCACCCATCCGCGCCCGACGACCTTCGTGATGCCAAAGCTCCCAATATTCCCATTCAATCTCATTGGAGAAGGCAGCTTTGCGCTCCAGCAAACCTTTATCCTTGACCATCTTCATGATTTTGCCTGCAGGTTTGGCAAACTTCTCATTGTAGAGCTCGACTAAGGCATCGTACTGATAATAATGGCCGTCTACAAAGCGTGCCTGATGACAATTCAGGCAGACATCCTTCATGCTTTTCCGCTTGGCCTTCCAGTTATCCTTATGCTTGGAAACCGGCGGTCTCAGGGTCCAGGAGATGCGGTCGCCAACATCGTGGGTAATTTCCATGTTCTTGGTTGCAGACATATGACAAGATGCACAGGTAGGCGCCTCATAATAATCCTTACCAACCACCCATGAATCACTAGACAAATTCATTTTGTCTTTATTTCCATAATAGGCAATACCGTGTTTGGACTCTTCATAGATCTCTTTTTGAGGGTGATCAGGTCCCAAGTGACATTTCCCACAGTTTTCAGGCTGCCTGGCCTGTTTTGCTGAGAAAGAATGGCGGGAATGACAGGCATTACAAGCACCTTTCGAACCGTCTGGATTGATCCGGCCGATACCTGAATTTGGCCAGCTTTCACTTGAAAGTTTATTTGGCGCATTAGGGTCTATTTTGACTTTACCGCCGTGGCAAGTCTCACAACCAGTAATGACAACAGGGAGACCGCCTCCAACATGGGCAAGATATGCATCTGCAGATTCCAGAATTTCACCGGCATGGGAATGGTAAGAATTCATGGCCTGCTCTGCTTCTTTTTCATGGCACTGAGAACAATCCTTGGGAGTTACCAGGGTGGCAATAGTAGCGCCATGATGTTTAAAGGCATCAATATCTTTTTTGTCAGCTTG
>CBDVDF010000232.1:0-4065 GCA_965372675.1 uncultured Desulfobacterales bacterium | reverse complement strand
GGCAAGGTCGGCAAAAAGATGTTCAGGCTGCTGGGCAAGAAGAACATGCTGGGGCTGACCATGTGGGACAACGGTTTCAAGCAGATCGGCAATAACGCCCGCGAGATCAGAAAGCCCGAAGACGCCGCCGGTCTGAAATACCGGATCATGTCCTCAAAGGTTCTTGAGGCCCAGTTCAAGGCGGTTAAAGGCAATCCCCAGATCATGCCCTTCTCCGAGGTTTATTCCGCCCTTGAGCAGGGAGTGATCGATGGTCAGGAGAACACCTGGTCCAATATGTACTCTAAAAAATTCCACGAAGTTCAGAAATTTATCAGCGCTACCAACCACGGCTATCTGGGCTATATGGTTGTCACCAATGCCCAGTTCTGGAGCCATCTGCCGCCCGATGTCCGGAGCGAACTTGAGAATATCCTCAAGGAAGTCACCACCTGGATCAGGGAGAATGCCTATAAGATCAACCAGGCTTCCAAAGAAAAAATCAAGGCGGCCGGCACCACCAAGGTTACCGACCTGAGTGAGACCGAGAAGGATGCCTTCCGGGCGGCCTTCAAACCGGTCCATGACGAGTTCCGTTCGGTGATAGGGGCCGAGTATATCGACGAAGTCTATAAGTTGAACAAGAAGATGTAGCTGGTGCTTTGGTTTATGAGGCCTCCCTTGGGGGGCCTTTTTCTTACCAGTTAACGCAGGCTAAAGAGAATGGCAGAAGAAAAATTCACCCTTATCGACCGGATCGAAGAGGTCCTGATCGCGATCATGCTGAGCATGGCCACCTTGCTGGTCTTCTCCCAGGTCGTGGCCCGTTATGTGTTCAACAGCGGTATTTCCTGGGCCACCGAGATGGTCGAGCATCTCTTCCTGTGGATCGTCATGATCGGCGCTTCGTATGGTTTCAAGCACGGGGTCCATCTCGGGGTTGACCTGCTGATGAAGAAGCTACCGCCGGCCGGTCGCAAGGCCATGTCGCTGGTGGCGGTGGGTATCTCGCTGGTTTTTACGGTCGGGATGCTTTACCTGTCGGTTTTCTATGTTCTGGGCTCATATAAGATGGAACTGATCACAGTCGATCTGGAAATCCCCCAATGGATCCCGCATCTGGCTTTGCCTTTTGGCTTCGGTCTGATCTCCATCCGCCTGGCCCAGGTCGGTTGGTTGATCTGGCAGGACCGGATGGTCAATGTCTCTCAGGGTGGTGAGCCGGCGGCCGAACATATTGAAGAAATTATTGATTAGATGAGACGGAAATGGAAGCTGCGGTAATTTTCATAGTTCTGGCTGTCCTCCTGCTGATCGGGGTGCCGATCGCCATCTGCCTGGGTCTTTCGGCCGGGGTCTATCTGTTGATCTTTTTTCCGATTCCCGAGTGGACCACTACCACCAGTATCATGGCCGGTATCCTGCCCAACAAGTTTTCGGCGACCATGGAGCATTTCACTCTCCTGGCGATCCCTTTCTTTATTGTCAGTTCCAATTTTCTGGCCACCGGCGGGGTGGCCAGAAGGATCATCAAATTTGCCAATGTCCTGGTGGGCTGGCTGCATGGCGGATTGGCAATGGCCGGCATCCTGGCCTGTATCATGTTTGCGGCGGTCTCCGGCTCCAGTCCGGCGACGGTGGTGGCGATCGGTTCGATCATGATCCCCGGTATGACCGAGGCCGGTTACAGCAAGCGCTTTGCGGTCGGGTCGATGGCGACGGCCGGCAGCCTCGGCATGTTGATCCCGCCGTCAATTGTGATGATCGTCTATGCGGTCGCCACCGAACAATCGGTCGGCAAGATGTTCATTGCCGGGATCATCCCCGGTCTGATGCTGGGTCTGATGCTGATGGTGACTACCTGGGTCTGGGCCTATAAAAAAGATATGCCCCGGCAACCGGTGCCTTCCTTCAGGGAGGTCTGGGATTCTTTCTGGGAAGCAGTATGGGGTCTCCTGCTGGTGGTGATGATCATCGGCGGTATTTATGGCGGTATCTTCACCCCTACCGAGGCTGCGGCGGTGGCGGCGGTCTATTCAGCGGTGATCGCACTGTTCGTCTACCGTGATATGGGCTTTAAGGATATTCCCCATGTGATGCTGGAGTCGGCGAAGATGACGGCGATGCTCCTCTTTATCATCGCCTGTGCGATGATCTTCGCCCATGTCCTGACCATGGAAAGGATCCCGCAATCGATCGCCGAGTGGATGGTGGCCAGGGATATGACCTGGTGGATGTTCCTGCTGCTGGTCAACATTATTCTCTGGTTTGCCGGAGACTTTATGGAGCCCTCCTCGATCATCATGATCCTGGCACCGATCTTTTTTCCGATCGCCATGGCCCTGGATATCCACCCGATCCACCTGGGGATCGTTATGACCCTCAATATGGAGGTGGGGATGATCACCCCGCCGGTGGGGCTTAATCTCTATGTGGCCTCGGGGCTAAGCGGTATGAGTCTGGAAGAGGTCACCAGGGCCTCGATGCCGTGGATGCTGGTGATGATCGTCGCCCTGTTGCTGGTCACCTATATTCCGGGGATCAGTCTGTTTCTGGTTGATCTTCTCTATTAGTGAAATTTATTGGACGTTACTGTTGTACCGGTAAAAAAATCGGCGACGGGATTTAATTCCGGCGCCGATTTATCGTTAAGATCAATCACAGCATTTACAGTTGTTTTTCTTGTTCATCACATAGTGTTGAAGAATATTTGCCTTTGAAAAAAGCCAAACGCGGACTGGCTCCTTTTCCGTGTTATGGAAAGCTCTATATTGACGTTTTTGACCTTAAAAACGTCAATATAGGCCCCAAAAAGGCCTGTTTTAAACTATGATTACAAATGATTTCAATTAGTTAGCGTGGTCCGACCCCAACGGGTTGCTATATTTATGCTGTAGATAAGAAACGGCATGTTCGGCGCCAGGCAACCTACTGTTTGATAACCTGTGGCTGAAATGATTAAGCACCCGACGTTTCTCAGTTGGTTCCCGAGTTGCCGTTAATGCCGTGAGCGGAGAAAAATATTGGGATGAAAAATTTGTTTGTGCTTGTTGATACTCAAAAATTGCAGGGGACTGGTGATGGGCTGGCAAGAGCCCAGAGTAGATTTGTTCACTTTGATGAAGATTTACAGATAATGTTGCCTCGGTCATGACCTCCTCCTTTTTTAGGAAAAACAGGACGTTATGACCGAACTATATCATGTAGTCGGTTGTTGTTTTGTTACGTATACTAGGGAGATATGTTGACTTTCCGCCTAGCATGAATGTCAAAATGTCAAGCCTGACCCGCCTCCTAATTCACGCCCATTTCATATTGATGTATTGGCTGGTGGTGTTTTCACACCTTTGTAATTATTAATCTTTCTTTTAAATGCTGCTAAGTCTAAGTCTGAAACATTGATAGCTATTTGGTCTGATCCATGAACATGGGATATTAGACGATCATGCTGTTCCTGGTAAGGTGCCTGGACAGTGGTCCCACCGTATTCCCCTTTGTTCACCACAGCTACATGTTGATACATATGGTAGTGAAGTGCAGTAGCCATAGCGTCAAATGTTTTTACATCTCGGTTATGGGCAACCACCACAAATAAGTCTGTTTTCCCTTTTAAATCAGATGCAAGTTTCAAATCTGTAGAGTCATAGCAAATAGCACATGTGATTCTGTGGGGACCTTCTCGGTCGCCCTCAACCTCAATAATATGCTGACATGGGCGGAAGCTTTCTATGCCAAGCTCTATTTCAGATGAAGTTAAATTCCATTTACCTTGATCACGAATTATCCATTGGCGGCCAGTTTTTCGGTAATCAGGGATAATCCACCGGGCAATGTTAACCAGTTTGCCATTTAGATCTACGAAGACGAGACCCGCTAGAATCATGGATTGCGTTTTGTCTGCTAATCTCTTTAAAATGTCCTCGTCTTCAGGGTGGACAGCTATTTCAGGAAATACAATGAGGTCTGAACAAGGATAGCGATCTTGAGTTTCATCTTCCTCTGTTTTTAGTTTTGCCAAGAGAGTTTTATATGTGATTAGGCAAATTCGGGACAGATGGTCCCGATTTAGAACTTTTGCCTTAGGAT
>CBDVDF010000231.1:0-4072 GCA_965372675.1 uncultured Desulfobacterales bacterium | reverse complement strand
GAAAAATTATCACAAAGCAGTAGAGTGGATTGCTATGCCCCTTTGGGTGCTTTTCGCAGTCTTCGCTTAGCTGCGACGCCATCAGGGATGATATTTGAAAGAGATATTAACCTTGGCCCTGAAGGTCTTGACCATTTCCCCCTCAAGGGGCATATCAAGCTCCTTGACCGTCGCCACCCGAAGGTCACTGTACTTTTTCTTGGCCATGGTGATGGCATTTCTGGCCGCATCCTCCCATGATTCCTTGCTGCTCCCGACAAACTCCACCATCTGATAGACACTTTCAGGCATGACCTTCTCCTTGGTTATTTATTAATACGTTACCGGGTTGCCATAAATCCCAACCCGACCCTATCAATATTTTTCATTTATTCGTCCAAAAAAAAAGTTTCTGCCCATGAGATCTACCCGGATCTACACTTCCACGAGGCTTCTCAATAATTCCAGGTTCTGGCGATCCTCATGCAGATCATCCGATTTCGGGGTTTCCAGGACCATCGGATGTTCAATGAAACGAGGGTCGTTGACCAGAGAGCGAAAACCCTCCAGGCCGATCATCCCCTGGCCGATATGGGCATGGCGGTCCACCCTGCTACCCAGGTCTTTCAGCGAATCATTCAGGTGAAAGAACTTCAGCTTTTCGATGCCGATCTGTTGATCGAATTCGGCCATTGTCTTGTTGTAGGCCGCCGGGGTGCGAATATCGTAGCCGGCCGCAAAGGTATGGCAGGTATCATAACAGACACCGAGCTGCCCGGAAAAGCTGGAACCATTAATGATCGCCGCCAGTTCGGCGAAGCTGGCCCCAAGGCTGGTCCCCTGGCCGGCAGTGGTCTCAAGAAGAACCGTCACCGACCGACCCTCTTCCGCAAGGGCAATGCCGCGATCAAGGTTGGCGGTAAACCTCGCGATCCCGGCCTCAACCCCTGCTCCGAGGTGGGCGCCGGGGTGCATGACCAGATAGTTGATCCTTAAGGCCGCACACCTTTGCAACTCTTCGGCAAAAGCATTGACCGACTTTTCAGCAGTCTCCGCCTTCGGTGAAGCCAAATTGATCAGGTAGGAGTCATGCGAAGCAACCGGTAGGCCAGGTTGGTCCCGCCTCCTGGCCCGAAAAGCAGCACAGTCTTTTTCTGCCGGCAGCTTAGGCTGCCACTGGCGCTGGTTGGCGGTAAAGATCTGCAGGGCCTCGCCCCCAACCTCTGCCAGCCGGTCAAAAGCGAGCTGCAGCCCACCGCTGACCGACATGTGGGCGCCAAACAAAGGCATGACTCAATCCTCAAAACCCGTAAACTGATCGACACAGCATTCCTTCATCTCCTCCAGCAACTGGACCGGATCGCGCAGGAACTCTTCGCCGCTTTTACCGGGATCAAAGAATTCCGGATTGTAAGAGGAAATCAGGTTCAGGTGTTCCCAACGGGTCAGGTAATATTCGATCATATCCGGCAGTTTACTGTAGACCGTGACCTCCCGATACGGGTCCTGGTAACTGGAGCCGAGCAGTTTCCGGGCCGACAGGGTCTGGGTGTTATAGAAGTTCTCCAGGAACATCAACTCTCCCGGCATTCGCGCTTCAACCCCGATGCGGCTGAAGACCTTCACCACCTTTTCCAGGGCATAGCGCCCCAAACGAGCCATCTGGTATGGCAGGTAGATCTCTTTCGGGACCTTTAACTCCAGATATGATTTGATCGTCAGGATAATATCCACCAACTCCACTGGCTCCGGATCAACAAAGTTATAGCTCTGCCCGGAAAATTCGGCCCGGTGGTCAAGGATATAATGGATGAACGGCGGCAGCTTCTTGGCATGGGTATACGAGTGCCTGACCCCCTTTCTGGTCAACATCACCAACATCGACTGGTTCATGATCGAAAAGAACAGCCGATGAAAACCCTGGATCTTATGGTCATGTTTGCCGTAAACCACCCCCAGACGGATATTCGTGTAATCCAGCCCCTTGCTTTCGTGCATATGCTTAAGGGTCTGTTCGGTCATCAGTTTGGACTTGGCGTAATTAGACAGTTCCGGAGTAAGAGGAATAACCTCATCCTCGCCAAGATCTTCACCGTTGGGCATAATAGCCGCGGAACTGAAGTGGATATAGGGAATGCCCAGGGTCAGAGCGACCCGAGCCAGATTGATCGAGCCCAGATAATTCACTTCATAGGCCAGCTGGGCGTCGCTGTTAATTGAGGCAATCGCGGTATTGATGATGAAATCAGGCCGAAACTTCTGGAAATAACGCCTGATGTCTTCAGGCTCCCTGAGGCTCAGTTTTTTGCTGTTCGGAGAACGGAGGTCGATATTGCCATCGGTCTTGGTCTTGAAATAATGCATCAGGCCGCCGCCGATCAGGCCCGAGCCACCGACCAGTACTCCGCGGCGAATTTTCGAATTATCGTTTGTTGCTGTTTCCATATCAAAAAGCTATAGGTTTTTCTGATTGTCTGTTTTTAAACATTCTACCTGCTCCATATCATACACCGGAATAATATCATTTCATCAGCTCTTTTAGACGTTTTAAAAAATGGCAAAAGTTTGTATTTATTAGGGCATGACTGTTTACAAACGCCGGGATCTGCCCGGTCTGCTGAAAAATATCGACCAGGGCCAGGCCAGCCAGCTGTATCTGATCTTCGGCGAACGCTACCTGGGCCGCCAGGCCGCCACGGAGATTCTGAACCACCTGCTGCCCGATGAAAAGCAGCGGGCCGGCAGTCTGCTGATGGTCGATGGCGACCGGGAGGAAGCGGGCCAGACCCTGAACCAGCTGCGAACATACAGCCTGTTCGGCGGCCGGCGGATCATCTCGGTAATGGACTCCAGGCTGTTCCTCTCCCAGGCAGTTGCCAAACCCTTATGGGAGAAGGCCTGTCGAAGTCACCAGAAAAATGACCTGGAAGCCGCCGGCCGCTATCTGCGCCAGATCCTGGAAATCGGCGATATGACCGGCAGTGATCTTGAAGAACTGCCGGAAAAAACCTGGAAAACCAAACTGGGCTTTGCCCGCCCTGATGGAGATCTCTCCTGGGTAAATGAAGTTCTCGGTAAGACCGGCACCAGCGACGAAGAGGTACCAACGGCCGATAAGCAGGAGATCACCGACCAGTACATGGAAGCGTTCGCCGCCGGCCTGCCCGGCGGCAACACCCTGATCCTGGTCACCGAGACGGTCGATAAACGGAAGAAATTCTACAAGTACATCTCCAGCAAGGGTACAGTGCTGGACCTGTCGGTCGACACCGGCGTCTCAAAGGCGGCAACCACCGCCCAAAAAGAAGTACTGGCTGATATTGTTCTCCAGACCCTGGCTGGTTTCAACAAAAAGATCGATTCCCGGACCATGGATATTTTTCTGGAGCGGGTAGGGTTTCATCCGCTGGCTGCCGCTCTGGAGAGCGAAAAGCTGGCCCTTTACAGCGAAGACCGTAATCAGGTGACCGTTGCCGACCTTAACGAGGTGGTCGGGCGGACCAGGGAGGAAGCGGTCTTTGAACTTTCCGAGGCTTTTTCAAACCGTGACCTGGCGACAACCCTGCTGATCACTGGTCGACTCATTGAGAACGGCCTCCATCCACTGGCCATTGTCGGCACCCTGCGCAATCATCTCAAAAAAATGTTGCTGATCAGCGCCATGCAGGACCTTGACAACCCTGCCTATTCATCGGGCCTTTCTTTCCCGGCCTTTAAAGGCGGCTATCTGGAACGATTGAAAAAAGAGCGTGAAGACTGGCCTAAAGAACTGCCGGGCCACCCCTATGCTCTCTATATGATGTTCAAGAAAACAGAAAAGTTCAGCACTGCAGAACTAAAAAGGGCCCTCAACGAATTACTGGCGACCGAATACAGTTTAAAAAGTTCAGGCCTCCCTGAAAAAATAGCTCTTGAAAGTCTGTTCTTCCACCTGCTGGGTTCTGGCGGCCGAAACAAAAACCGACGGGCCGTTTCCTGAAAGAGGCGGGATTGACAAATGAGCAATTAATGAAAACAGTGTAACTGTAGTGACCTAGCCGATTATTTTATAAAAACATATCTCAATGGAAAAACACCTAATCCATGTCTTATC
>CBDVDF010000230.1:0-4076 GCA_965372675.1 uncultured Desulfobacterales bacterium | reverse complement strand
AACCGGAGTGGCTGCCGAGCATGTAGGGTTCGGTCGGCATAATCTCAGAACCGACTTTTTCCGGCTCGATGTTCGCACCAGCCCAGAGACCAGCTTGACCAACAGACATGTCAAGGAAATCTTCCCAAGCTTCAGACTCAAGATGCTTCCAGAATTTTTTAACTTCCTTCTCGTCCATGCCTTCAGCTCTCTTGGCATCAACAAAAGCATTCAAAGCAACGTCGGTAGCCATATAGATCGGACCGCGACCAGCTTTCAACTCTTCGATCATCAGGTGGTTACGCAGACAGGTCGGGGTAACCGGAGAAGCGCCGTAAGGCATGAATTTTCCAAGCTCTTCCTTAACAGAATCAGCGTTGGCGTAGAACTCACCAAGACCGTTCTGAACTTTGGCCTTGAACAGAAGGAACCAAGCGCCAACCGGGCCGTAACCATCTTTGAAACGAGCCGGGGTGAAACGATTTTCCATCATGGTCAGGGTAGCGCCAACCTGGGCACACATGGTGTAGGTGGAACCAGCATTCCATACTGGATACCAGGCCCGACCTTTACCCTCACCGGTAGAACGGGGACGGAAGATGTTTACTGCGCCACCACAGGCACAGAGCATGGTCTTGCAACGGAAAACATGAACTTTGTTTTCACGGGTGGAGAAACCAACCGCACCGGCAATCTGATTCTCAACGTTTTTGTCGAGGAGCAGTTTAACGATGAAGATTCTCTCCAGGCAGTTCTCTTCGCCGAGAGCAGCTTTAGCAGGCTCAGCAACGATGCACTTGTAAGACTCACCGTTGATCATGATCTGCCATTTACCGGTACGAACCGGGGTGCCGCCTTCGCGCAGGGTCTTGGCCGGCTTGGCGCCATCAAGGTTGTTGCCAGCTTCGTCTTTCTTCCAGATCGGCAGGCCCCACTCTTCAAAGAGTTTGACAGACTCGTCAACGTGACGGCCGAGGTCATAGATGAGATCTTCACGAACAACGCCCATCAGGTCATTACGAACCATCTTGACGTAATTCTCGATCTTGTTCTCACCGATGTAGGTGTTGATTGCAGACAGGCCCTGGGCAACAGCACCAGAACGCTCCATGGAAGCTTTGTCTACCAGGGTAATTTTCAGGTCGGCCGGGGCCCACTTCATGATCTCGAAAGCGGTTCCACAGGCAGCCATACCACCACCGATGATCAGAACATCAACATCATGCTCAACGATCTCGGGATTGGTTACGGCGGGCAGCTCGCCCAGAGGCTTATTAGGTAATGCCATAGTAAATCTCCTTATTATGGTATTAAAAATTAATTAACAATTAAATCAGACCAATACTTAAGGCACCATAGTCGGTGCAGGAAGTTCACCTTCGAGGAGCAGATTCTCATCATCGAGGTTTCCACCTTTACCATCAAGATAGGCGTTAGCAGCACCCTCAGCGGTGGTCCGGATCGGGAATTTGAAACGCTTCATGTTACCGTTACGAAATTTAACGGTCCACATGATGGAGTCAGAACTCCGCATCGGATGTACCTGGCCGCCCATAGGTACGAAGTCATTATAACCACGAACGAAAATTGCGCCCTGGGGACAGATCTTTACACAAGAGTAGCATTCCCAACATGCATCAGGCTCTTGATTGTAAGCCTTCATCTCCTCAACGTTCAGAACCATCAGGTCATTGGGGCAGATGTACATGCAGGCAGTCTTGTCGCCACCCTTGCACCCATCACACTTGGCAGGATCTACATAGCTCGGCATTAACTTACCTCCTAACTAAATTGATTGTTCAGATCCCACCGAACGCGGGATCCACTTTAACTTTACCTCTAAAGCACAGCCTCTGGAGATACCAGAAAACGACCTATGAACAAGCCCTTACCAAGGCCCGCAAACTTTGTCGCCCTCCTGCAACCCCGAAGGCAATAAAAACTGATTACACCTTCTACAGCGGTTCGCCGACCAACTGCAAGAATAAAATGAAGGCTCACTCATTTTTTTCACAAGAACCTTGTATAATTTTTCACATATTAAATGTCAAGTAAAAAACTCCGCTTTCAGCCCCACTGAAACTGTCAATCCATTGTCACTAACAACGCTAAGCACCACAGTGTAACATCGTGTTTTTTTTAAGCCCGGAGAACAGAGGATCTAGTCCTTATGAACAACTATTCAGATAATTCAATTTGACACCCGCCGGGGCCATGATTAGTGTGTCGGCCACTATTTAAGATCCAGCAGCTTTGTTTGCCAAATATAAATATCTACATTAATACTTTCAGGAACCCAGACCATGAGCGATTCAAAGAATAGTGATATCAAACCGAACAAGTCCCTGTTCGGCACCGACACCAATCCCAGCAACATTCAGCCGGCCAAGCTCTCCCTCGACAGCACCATCCAGTTCCGCTGTCACCCGGAGGTCTCCTGTTTTACCGCCTGCTGCGGCAACATTGATATCACCTTGACTCCTTACGACATCCTGCGGATCCGCAAGGCCCTGAACCTGCCGGCCGAGGAGTTCCTGCTCAGATTCACCACCCCGTTGTTCCTTGAAAAAACCGATATGCCCGGGGTCAAACTGCATATGGATGAAAACGGCCGCTGCCCTTTTGTCACTGACAAGGGCTGTACGATCTATCCACATCGACCGACCACCTGCCGTTATTACCCGGTGGGCATGTCCTTCTTCCATGAAGGCGCCGATGAAGGTGCGATTGCGGAAGAGTTCTACTTTCTGGTCAAAGAAGCACATTGCAAAGGACATGAAGAAGAGCAGACCTTGACCATTGCCGAATGGCGTAAAGACCAGGGCATTGATGAAAGTGACGAGATGAACCGGGAATGGATGGAACTGGTCATGCGCCGCAAATCCTTCGGACAGCAAGCCACCCTCAGCGAACCGGCCCAGAAAATATTCTTCATGGCCAGCACCGACCTCGACAAGTTTCGCAACTTCGTCCTGAGTGATTCCTTCAGGAGCACCTACGAAGTCGATCAGGAGACCATCGACCAGATCAAGGACGATGACATCGCCCTGATGAAGTTCTCGTTCAAATATCTGGCCGCCTCCCTGTTCGGCACCCAGGACATGCAGATCAAGGAGGAAGTAATCAAGGCCCGGGTTGAAAAAATAAAAGCATCGCAGGGCAGCGCCGAAGAACAGGCCACAGAGAACTACCAGGAACTGCTTAAGGACAGGGACAACCTGCTGGCCCAGAAAGAAGCAGAGAAAAAAGACTAACCGAGACTGATCCTGAAGAGGGTTCCCGCCCCGGGGCTGCTGACCACCTCAATCCGGCCGTTATGGTTGTCGATAATATTTTTGACAATGGCCAGCCCCAGGCCGGTGCCCCGGGTCTTATCGGTATAGAACGGTTTGAAGATCTGCTCCTGGCGATCTTCGGCAATACCGGGGCCGTTATCTTTTATCTCAACAACCACTCCTCCCTGATCATCTGAGCGCTTTTTTACCGCCACAGAAAGCTTGCCTCCACCATCCATTACCTGGACCCCATTCAGCAGCACATTAAGAAAGGCACGGTAGAGCAATTCCCGATCCACTGTTGATGGCGGCAACCCCTCTTCAACATCCAGGCTGCCGGCAATCCCCCTTTTTTCCAATTCCGGTTCGATGAAATTCACTGCTTCTCTGACTATATCGGAGACCAGGACCGACTGCAGCCTGATCTCGCGCGGTCTGGCGAAGTCAAGGAATTCCCTGACAATGCCGTCCAGCCGGGAAGTCTCCTCGATGATAACCGAGGTCAACTTCTGGTTGGCCGCCGAATCTCCGCCAACCCGCTTGCGAAGCATTTCAGCCGTGCTGCGAACTATCCCCAACGGGTTCTTGATCTCGTGGGAGACCGAAGCGATCATTTTACCAAGACTGGCAAGATGCTCACTGCGGTGCAGCTTGTCTTCCAGAATCTGGCGCTCCCGGGCCCGGGCATCGATTATCCGGTCGGCCCTGGCAACGATAAGCCGCAGGACCACAAAGAGGATGAACATACAGAGAAAAGCAATGCCACTGATCATGCCCTGCAGTTTTATGGTCGCCAGATAGTCTTCGGACATATCCTGAACG
>CBDVDF010000229.1:0-4077 GCA_965372675.1 uncultured Desulfobacterales bacterium | reverse complement strand
GGCAACGCGATCGGGATCGGCCGGACTGGAACCGAAACAACTCTCGGGAATAAAGGTTTTTCCGGAGTTTTTGTAGATTCGGTTGCTGCAAACGTGGTTATCGGCGGTGTTTATACCGGAGAAGGTAACATTATTGCGTACAGTGTAAAAAATGGGGTTCTGATTGATACAACCGGCATTGGCAATGAGATCCTGGGGAATACCATTCGCGACAACGCATGGTCCGGGGTTGAGAGCCAAAGCGACGGGCTGCTGATCGCCAAGAACCTGATCTGGAACAATCAGAGTAAGGGCGGTCTAGCGATTAATGCAAACAACAAGATCTATCACAATACCATCCATGGCAATAATCAAGGCGGTATAGATATAAGTCAGGATGGTTCGGTGATCAGAAACAACATCATCACCGGCAACGCCGGTTGGGGTATCGATAATGGTGGTCAAACGATCACCGAAGATCATAACCTGATCACCGATGGCGCCACGGCCCCGATCAACGATGATGGCCAGTTGAGAGATCCTCCAGTAGATGCGACAGATATCAATGCAGATCCTCTATATGTTAATGCGGCCGGTGGCGATTTCACCCTCACTGAATGCACCAGTCCGGCGATCAATACCGGTATCGACCTTGGCGCTGATCAACCTGACATGAATGATGCGACAGCCGGCCTCTGGAATTCTATTGCCCCGGATATGGGCGCCTTTGAAACAAGCTGTGTTGGCATGAATATCGTCAAACAGGTCTGGGAGGTCGGTGGGACAGCGCCTCTCTCCTCCACCGTTACTGTGCCGACCGGGGCACGGCTAGTCTTCCTGCTCTATGTCAAAAACACCGACGGCTCCCCTGCAAATGACTTTGCCTTCACCGATATCCTGGATACAAGCCTGTTCGATTATATCCCCGACACGATCTTTAAGGATGATGGCACTATTACAGATGCTGCCACCAATCTGCAGATATTCAACTCCACGAAACCACCACTCCGGGGCGGCACTGGCATAGTCCAGACTGACGTCGACGGAGATGATTTTGCCTCGGCGTGTACAGACCTCGCTCCCTGCCCCGGGAGCGGTGCAAATCTGGTCACGTTCGGGGCATCAACAACCCAGGGTAATGCTACCCTCAACACCCTGGCCAATTCGACTGTCGCCTTCCGCTTCGAAGTGACGATCAAATAGGCCTTAACCTTATCCGGAGAACAACAAAGGAGGAAAGTTCACCGCCAAACAGAAACTAATATGCTGCACGTGCAGCAAAACTTGAATCCCAAACGAAAAGGGGATGTACATCATGAAACGTATTATCAAATTGCCTGTCTTTATTCTTTGTCTGACCATCTTTGCAGTTATGCCGATCAACTCGGCCTTTGCTGCCGGTACTGCGACCAATACCGCGGCCGACGGTTTGGGTGCATTCACCCTTTTACCACCTGCCGTTGACATTACAGTAATCGCCCTTGATTCGAGACTGGTCAAAACAGCATTCAATACCACCACCAGTGCCTGTCTGGCTACCAGTGATACTGATGCACTCTGCGCTGCCGGTGTTGACACCACGACCGTCCCGAGTGGCACAGCTCTGACATTTATGGTCTACGTCGACAATGCCACCGCCCTGGACTGGACCGATATCCGCTTTAACGATGTTCTGGATGTTACGGGGACCGGTTTCAGCTATGTCGGAGGCACTATCCGCTACGGTACCCCGGTTACAGGTTCAACCAAGGCGGCTATCCTGGCAGCAACCACCAACGGTGTATCTGATGCTCTCGATGGCAACCTTGCCAATGAGTATGCCGGTCATGTAGGCGGCACGGTATCAGCAGGTGGAACCAGCCTGGCTGGAAGCAATACCCAGGTTGACGTTACGGCTGGAACGATCTTTTCGATCGCCTTCGACGTAACCAAGAACTAGAGAGACGTTGTCCTGAGTGGTTCCGGAAATACTGTCTTATTGACAGTTTTATCTGGATAACAACTTACAACAACGGACCTCGGGTTCCGATACGGAACAAGACGTGCGAACAGATCATCTGAACGTGGATAAGTTTTAACTGCGCCCGGACCATCGGTGAGATACCGGTCCCGGGAAAACGGGTTTTTTCTATGAAAGATCACCCGAAATACAGATCGCCTGAATACCACAGGAGAGGTGCATCCGGTTTTTACCCGGCCACCCACCGCACAGTTCCCTTCCGTATCGACGGCTAACGCCGGATGAACATGGAGACGCATACCTGAAAACCGCCCTTACGGGTGTCTTCTCGTATAGTGTCGAGAGGTCCGGAGAAAAAGGACTGATGAGCCGACTTCTCCGAAATAGGCTACACCTGACCTTCCGGTTCCTGACCATTTTATTAATGGCCATGATCCTGGGGAGTAGTGCGTCCTACGCGGCGACCAATATCGCCGTCGACGGTGGAGGTGCGTTCTCTCTTATAGCTTCACCACCGATCACCGTAAATGCCCTGGGAGGTAGCGCTGTCACTTCAGCAGCCGCCGAGATAAATCCCGGAATCGTCACGGTCGGCAGTCTGGCCAACCCGTTCACCTATGACATCCTGCCGGTCATTAATGTCGGAGATACCGGCATCAACGAGGTCACCATTACCGCTCCGGTCGGCTTCACCCTTACCGGAGTAACGACACTGGATGTCGGAGGCGTTCCACTGACAGCGGATTGCGCCCTCGATACTGCCGACGATTTCTGTGCAGTCATTGTCGGTCAGGTTCTGACCATAACCCTTCAGGCACCTGTTATCGTTTCGGGTACCAATATCAGCGTGACCTTCACTGCTGATGCCCCGGCAGTAGCAGGCAGCGGCAGTTTCAGCGCCACGGTAGATGACACGACGACCATCGCAGTGCCGCCGCAGAATGTTATTGCCGGAGATGCGGACGGTAACGGTGTTAACAGCAACAGCCTGACGGTCAACGTGGCCCTTCTTGTACCAGACCCCGGCCTGTCAACAGTTATCGCCAACCCAACCATGGTAATCGCCGACGGTGTGGCAACAAGTATCATCACCACAACGATCTTCGATTCATCAGGCCTTCCGCTCAGCGGCAGGAACGTCACTCTCTCTTCGAGCAGGGGAGCGACCGATTCCTTCACCCAGCCACTGTTGCAGACCGATGTCACCGGTGCCACTACCGGTACCGTAAGTTCGTTGACTCCTGGTGCTGCTGTTATCACCGCCACCGATACGACTGGCGCCCCCATAGTCCTGCCGATGACGGCGACCGTTTATTTCACCCAAGGTCTCGTTCTGGATGTTAGCAAGACCGCCAATCGGAGGGAAGCCGGCATAGGCGAATTGGTTTCTTACGATGTGGAGATCAGGAACCTGCTGACCGCCAGACCAGTGACCAATGTCAAACTTAACGACATCATCCCGCCGAACTTCAAATACCTTAAGAACAGCGGCATGGTAAACGGCATCACTCCACTGGAGCCGTCCGGCAACCGAACGATAGTATTTGATATCGGCACGATCCCGGCTCTGGTAGACACCAACGCCAATGGTATAGCCGATCCGGGTGAAGCAGGCTATATGTCCCTGAGCTATCAGCTGATCATCGGCTCCGGGGCAACCCCTGGCGACTATACCAATACCGCCCTTGCCACAGATGCCTGCGACCAGTGTCTGATCTCCAACCAATCACAGGCCGAGGTTCAAGTAACCCTTGATCCCCTTTTCGACCTCGGCACTGTGATCGGTAAGGTTTTCAGAGACAAGAACCAGGACGGCTGGCAGGACCCGGATGAGGAAGGCATTGAAGGGATCATGGTTGCGCTTGATAACGGCATCTATGCCCTTACCGACGAGCATGGCCGCTATCACTTCCCGGCCATCACTCCGGGTCACCGGTTGGTGAAGCTGAATATCCTGACCCTGCCAGGTGGAGCTGAAGCGACCACCGGCGAGACCAGGGTAGTGACAATAACCCCGGGCCTGTTGGCCAAGGCCAACTTCGGGGTAGCATACGATTACGAGACCGAAAAGATCGGTCGGGACAAGATCCCCGGCCTGCTCGTTTCCGGCGCTGCCAGAACAGAACCGATCAAGGTCC
>CBDVDF010000228.1:0-4084 GCA_965372675.1 uncultured Desulfobacterales bacterium | reverse complement strand
GCAGGATGGCTACCGCCGGACCATCGCCAGGCTGTTTGAAAAAGTACCGGCCGAGCAGATCGCCTGGATCAGTATGGGCTGCTTAAGGTTTCTACCAGCCCTGAAGGAGATCGCCCTGAACCGTTTCCCCAACTCGGGATTCTTCCACGACGAATTTGTCCTGGGGCTGGACAACAAATTCCGTTATTTCCGGACTCTGCGGGTAGAGATGTATAAACTGATCTACGAAGAATTACGCAAAAGCGCCGCCGACTCGACCTGTATCTATATGTGCATGGAGAGTGACGAGATCTGGCATGAGGTCTGCGGTTTCAGCCCCGAAGATCGGGGCGGGTTGCCGGCCATGCTTGACCGGGCTGCCGGGCTGATCTCCTGAGCGGATGCTTCTTTTTCTCTGATCGGCAGAATTGCCTTTTACCATCTTCGAACTTATATTAAAGTTCTGTTTTCGACCGATGATCTTTAAAGTACAATCCGGTGATCATTAGCGGTCGAATCCGGACCAATACATAAATCTGTTAATCATCATAAAAAGGAAGAGAAAATGATCAACAAGGCGATCCTGATCGGCAACCTCGGCGCAGACCCTGAAGTACGTTACACCCAGAGCGGCGCCGCCGTGGCCAATTTCAATCTGGCCACCACTGAGACCTGGACCAAGGACGGTAAAAAAGAAGAGAAAACCGAATGGCACCGGATCGTTGCCTTCGCCCGCCTCGGCGAGATCTGCGGCGAGTACCTGTCGAAGGGATCCAGGGTATATATTGAAGGAAGGATCCAGACCCGGCAATGGGAAGACAAGGACGGCAACAAACGTTACACGACTGAAATAGTCGCCCGGGAGATGAAGATGCTCTCCTCCAGGGGTGCAGGCACCGGTGACTCCGGTCAGGAAGAACCACCTTTACCGGAACCTTCAATGGGTGATGATGTTCCCTTCTAAAGGGCTACCCGAAGTTATTTAATTTTGTTTACCACAGCTCTTCAGCCTTTCATGAAATGATCGAAATTCTGTCGGGCAAGCGCCACGAATATTTTCTTTTATTTCAACAGGTTAGCTAAACCAAAAAAGATATGGACTACTACAAAGCCCTCGGCGTTGACCGCAAAGCGGATCAGGCCGCCATAAAAAAGGCCTACCGGAAACTTGCCCTGAAATACCATCCGGACAAGACCAAGGGCGACAAGACGGCCGAGGAAAAATTCAAACAGGTCAGCGAAGCCTACGCGGTCCTTTCAGACCAGGAGAAGCGTCAGCAGTACGATACTTACGGCGCCGAGGGTTTCCAGCAACGCTTCAGCCAGGAGGACATTTTCCGCGGTGCTGATCTGGGGGATATCTTGAGGGAGTTCGGGGTCAACCTCGGCGGCGGGGGCAGAAGCTTCTCGTTCAGATCCGGGGCCGGCGGCGGTAGCCCTTTCGATTCTTTTTTCCAGCAGGCCGGCGGTGGCGGCGGTTTCCAGTCCTTTCAACAGGGCGCTGCCCCCAGACCGAAAGGTCAGGATATCACCCTGGAGTTGTCCATCACCCTTAACGAGGTTCTCAAGGGTGCCAAAAAGACCATTTCACTGGGCAGGGGCAGCAATGCCGAAAAAGTTTCAGTAAAAGTACCGACCGGCATCGACTCTGGAAAAAAACTGCGGGTTACAGGCAAAGGCGCTCCTTCACCGGCCGGTGGCCCGCCCGGAGACCTCTACCTGCTGATCAAGGTTCTGCCCCATGCAATATTCAACCGGGACGGCGACAACCTGATCGTCGAGCACCAGATCCCTTTTACCTCAGCAGTCCTGGGGTGCAGTATAGATGTCCCCACCCTGGGCGGCAAATCCCTTAAGGTCAAGGTGCCAGCCGGCACCAAGGCCAACGCCAGACTCCGCCTCAAAGGCCGCGGTCTGCCGACCGGTCCCAAAGGACCCCGCGGCGACCTCTACGTCAAGATCGATCTTGACGTCCCGAAAAAACTTACCAAGGCCCAGAAGCAGTTGATCAGGGATCTGCAGGAAAGCGGTTTATAACCAAGAGCTTTAAAAGCCGACAAACCCACATCGCCAGAAATAAAGAAGCCCTTCAGCATACCTGGACGCATAGCTGAAGGGCTTTTATTTTGTCTCGACAACATATAGATCTTACAATCCCAATGAACTTCCCCCGATTTTGTAGACACTCCTTGATTTTCTCAGACAGAGCAGCAAAAGAATCGAGCTGAACTTGATTTAGTTCAGATCCACTTATCTTGCTGTTTTATTTAAGGAAAATCAACCTGAGACAACGCCCATCATCGTTACGTGTGCCAACAGCCAATAACGGATCAGTTTCCCTATAAACACAAAGACAGAGAAAATAAGGGGGTGTAATCTGAGGGAGCCTGCCACCAGGCAGAGGGGATCGCCGATGATTGGTACCCAGGAGAACAATAACGACCATGAGCCATAGCGGCTGTAGATTGCCATGGCCTTGCTGCTCTCCTGATCGTCAACTCGCAGAATTTTATGAATGACAAAGGAGGAACCCAGATAGCCGATGCCATAGGTTGTGCAAGCTCCCAGGAAATTGCCGATGGTAGCAACCATAACCACCGACCCAAACTCATGGCCATGGAGAAGCAGAGCGACCAGCAGCCACTCCGAGCCTAAGGGGATTACGGTGGCGGCAAGAAAGCTCAGGACAAAAAGGGCAGGCAGGCCGTTGTTTAGCAGGAAGGTTTCCATTAGGTGTTGATCATCACTGAATATTGCCCCCGACTGCCCTATCGTATTTCCTTAGCTGACTTCTTTTTATGAGATCAACAAATCAGGGATGATGACGGCTAAGATTGACAGATAAAATCTTAACTTCTGAGAAAAGACAAAAAAAAGTCAGGTTGCTCCGAAAGAACAACCTGACCTGAAATATTATATCCGAATATTTAGCGGCTAAAGGGATTTACCGGTGATCTTCTCAACCGCTTCCAAATATCGAGCGCCGCTTTTTTCCAGAATATCCTCCGGCAAAGTTGGAGGCGGCGGGGTTTTATCCCAATCCAGAGTTGACAGATAGTCCCTCAAGAACTGTTTATCGAAACTTGGCTGACCACCACCGACCTTGTATTGATCTTCGGGCCAGAACCGTGAAGAATCCGGGGTCAGAACTTCATCGATCAGGATCAGTTCCCCTTTGTACATCCCCAACTCAAACTTGGTGTCGGCGATAATTATTCCTTTGGAGCGGGCATAATCCGACGCTTTTTCATAGATGCCGATACAGATATCGGCGATCTTGGCGGTCTGTTCCTTGCCGAGGATCTCTTCCATCTTTTCAATGGAAATATTTTCATCGTGCATGCCCTGCTCGGCCTTGGTGGACGGGGTGAATAACACCTGGGGAAACTTTTCCGACTCCTGCATTCCTTCGGGCAGTTTGAAACCGCAAACGGTGGTGTCCTTCTGGTAGGCTTTCCAGAAAGAACCGGAAATATAGCCCCGGACTATACACTCCACCGGCAAAGGTTCTGCCTTTTTAACCAGCATACTCCGTCCGACCAGCTGCTCCTTATAGGGATGGCAAACTGCCGGGTACTCATCAACATTGGCAGTGATCAGGTGATTTGGGACAATATCCTTGAGAAAATCGAACCAGAAAAGCGACAAGGTGGTGAGTACTGCACCCTTGTTCGGGATCGGCTCGTTCATCACCACATCATAGGCGGAGATCCGGTCCGACGCCACCATCAGCAGTTTATCCTCAACTTCGTAAAGATCGCGAACCTTGCCACGATGGATCAGTTTCAGGTTCTCAAAATTAGTTTCCGTTACTGAATCAGTCATTATTTTCCTCTTGAAATCTGTTTCGAAGATCAGTCAATAAATCCATCCGGAATTACCGGAGTAGCGCCATGCTGCGAAGCCACGAAACCGCCGAGTCTGTTAGCCGCTTTGAGACAATCTTCCCACGACTTACCGCCGGTGTATCCCGCCAACAGGGCGGCAAAGAAGGCATCGCCGGACCCAACTGTGTCAGCAACGGTTACCGGCTGTCCGGGGACCTGAAAAAAATCATTGCCATCAAGCAGCCAGGCCCCTCTTTCTCCCTCGGTAACCACCAGGA
>CBDVDF010000227.1:0-4084 GCA_965372675.1 uncultured Desulfobacterales bacterium | reverse complement strand
CCTCGCAAACCAGGCTTCTTGATTGATCATTTTCCTGAAGCTAATCAGTGACAGGTGAGCAAAAAAATACTAATTTCAGTACGCGCTCATCATGATCTACGGATGATTCGTTGATCATAATATTAATTAATGATCCGGCCCTGATCTCCCGGGCCAACAACCGCTTGGATAAAAATGACAGAAATAAAAACAGACCCGCTCAACACCAGTGAGATCATCTGGAACCTGGCCGATCTCTACAGCGGCAGTGACGACCCGAAGCTCAGCAGCGATATGAACAATTGCGAGACCGACGCCGCAACCCTCAAAAAAACTTATGACGGCAAAGTCGACCAGTTATCCGCGCCAGAACTGCTGGTCCTGATCACGAAGCTGGAGGAACTGGAATGTCTGCAGAGCAGGATCTCGACCTTTGCCTATCTGAATTTTGCCACCAGAACAAAAGATCCGGACGCCGCCGCCTTCCTGCAGCTGATCAGAGAATTCAACAGCCGGGTCGGCAAGGAAACGGTATTTTTTGAGCTGGAATGGAACAAGCTGCCCGAGGAACAGACAAGTTCGCTGCTGGCCGAACCGGAGCTTGACCACTTCAACCATTATCTGGCCAGCCTGCGCCGTTACGCAAATCATCAACTGTCCCGTGATGAAGAAACCCTGCTTCTGGAAAAAGCCCCGGTCGGCCGCAGCAGCTGGAACAATCTCTTTGATAAAGTGATGGGTCATCTTAAGTTCGGAGAAAAAGAGCGCTCCGAAGAGGAAGTTCTGACCGACCTCTATGCCGCCGACCGACAGACCAGAAAGCAGGCGGCCCGTGAACTGACCGACGGACTCAACAGCCAGATGCACATCCTCACCCATATTTTCAATACCATCCTGGCTGACAAGATGATCGACGACCGACTGCGCAGCTACAATACATGGGTAAGCTCAATGAACCTCTATAACGAGCTTGAGGATAGCACAGTGAGTGTCCTGGTCGACGAAGTAGTCGAACGTTACGATATCGTCCAGCGTTATTACCACCTGAAGGGGAACCTGCTTGAATTACCGGAGCTCCAGGACTATGACCGTTATGCCCCCCTGCCCCATTTGTCGGAAGGCTCGATCCCCTGGGGGGACTGCCGAAGCATGGTTCTTGACTCATTCAGGGCTTTTTCGCCGAAGATGGCTGATATCGCGGCAAAGTTCTTCGACCGGAACTGGATCCACGCGCCATTGATTGAGGGCAAAAGGGGCGGTGCTTTCGCGCACCCCTGTGTCCCGGAAGTTCACCCCTATGTAATGGTCAACTACTCAGGCACTCTCAGGGACGTCTCAACCGTTGCCCATGAACTGGGCCATGGTATCCACCAGTTGATGGCCGCCGAACGTGGCTATTATAACAGTTCTACAACCCTGGTTCTGGCCGAGACCGCCTCGGTATTTGCCGAACTGCTCCTTTTTCGTTCCCAGCTTGAGTCACTGGATGATGAGCAGCAGAGACGCGCCTTTACCTGCCAGAAGCTGGAGTCGATCTTTGCCACCGTTTTCCGACAAATATCGATGAACAGATTCGAAGAACAGATCCATAACCACCGCCGTGAGAAAGGGGAACTGGCCAGCACCGACCTTGCCGATCTCTGGCTGAGCAGCCAGCGCCGGATGTTCGGCGACAGCGTCACAATGAGCGAGGATTATGGCTCCTGGTGGTCTTACATCCCCCATTTCCTCAGCACCCCCGGCTATGTATACTCCTATGCCTTTGGCGAGCTATTGGTCCTGGCCCTCTACAATCTCTACCTGCAGGACAAACAGGGATTCGTCCCCCTTTACCTGGAACTTCTGGGCCAGGGAGGCAGTGCCACTCCCTACCAGTTGCTGAAGCCTTTCGGTATCGACCTCAACGACCGTTCCTTCTGGCAGGGTGGCCTGAAAATCATTGATGACATGCTGAAAGAAGTCGAATAGAATCCGAGGAAATACGAACCTGAGGAGAGAGTGATGAAAACAGAGATCTTAACTATGCTGATCGTCCTGGCTGTGATATCCCTGGTACTTACCGGTTGTTGTCTGCCGGATGCTCCGGGCCCGTTAGGAATTCCCGGCATCTGACATTAGCCGGATAGGGTTGTCCACCGCCCTTTCGGCTCGCCCGGGCCGGATAAATGACATGTTTGACTATAGCCGGATCGCCAACAAAATGAGACCGACCACAAGATCACTTTACACTTTGCTGAGCTGCCTTTTGCTGCAGACCCTGGCGGCAGGTTGTGGCCTGCCCAGTTTTTCCGGGATGATCGACGGCCTCAACCAGCAAAACGATCTGCAACTGGTCTGTGATGGTGCCCCTTCATACCTGCTGATCCTGGACAGCATGGTCGCATCCTCTCCTGATGATACCAGGATGCTTCTCAATACGACCAAGGCCTACAGCGCCTATACCATGGCCATGGCCGAATGCGGCCATCCGGAACGGGCCGCTGTGCTCAGCGAAAAAGCAAGAACTCATGGCCTCGCCCTGCTCCGTGAATCCTGTCGTATTGAACGCTCCCTGTCCCTTGAGCAACTCGCAGCCACACTCAGATCAAAAGATCGTCATGATACCCCGGCCCTGTTCTGGGGCGCTTATGGCTGGGCCACCTGGATCAGTTATCAGCAAGGTGCCCCTGCAGCAGTCATAGATCTGCCCAAGATTGAGATGATCATGCAGCGGGTGCTCGAACTAGATGAAACTTATTATAACGGCGGCGCTCATCTTTTTCTGGGGATCTATTACAGCCTGAAGCCGGAGATTTACGGCGGCAAACCAGCAGAAAGCCGCCAGCATTTCGAAAAAGCCCTCTCCATCAGCGATCGCCATTTTCTCCCGGTGCAGGTAGCTTTTGCCAGTACTTATGCCAAAATGGCTTTCGACAGGGAACTCTACGAAAACCTTCTAAAAGAAGTTATTGCCTTTGATATATCCACCGCTCCGGAACTCACCCTCAGTAATGTGGCCGCCCGGAGACAGGCGGCCAGACTGCTTGAAGAAACTGATGAATATTTTTAGGATATGAATATGACGATCAATCGCAACCTTTTGAAAATAACCGGCGGCCTGCTCATTTGTGCGATGGCGTTATTATTCCCCGATCACTGCCAGGCCAGGGCCAAATATGTATTCAAGATCGCCTCACTGGCCCCTGAAGGCAGCATCTGGGCCAACAGGTTCAACGAGTTCTCGGCAGAGGTCAAACAGGAAAGCAGCGGAGAGATATCCTTCAGAGTATATCCCGGCGGGGTCATGGGTGATGATCGGGCCATGTACCGAAAAATGCGGATCGGCCAACTCCAAGGTGGCGGCTTCACCATGAGTGGTATCGGCGAGATAGTGCCTGACTTCCGGGTCCTGGGAATTCCGGTGCTGATGAGATCGTACGATGAAGTCGATCTGTTGGTCGAAGGTCTGTTCCCGTCTTTCCAGAGCGCCTTCGCCAAGAAAAACCTGGTATTGCTCGGCACTACGGAGGTCGGCTTTATCTATACGATGTCAACCAAGCCGCTAAACAACCTTGATCTGTTGCGGAAAAGTAAAGCCTGGCTCCCCGCCAACGATCCGGTAAACCAGGCCTTTTTCGAAGACATCGGCATATCACCGATCCAGTTGACCATCCCGGACGTCCTGCCCTCACTGCAAACCGGCTTGGTCAACACCGTTTTCAACAGTTTTTATGGTTCGATCGTCATGCAGTGGTTCACCAAAACCGCCTACATAACCGACGTGCCTTTCGGGTATGCTTACGGGGCCCTGGTCTTTACAAAAAAGTCGATGGACAAACTGCCTCCCCAATACCGAGAAATGGTCAAGAGGCTTGCCAGAAAGCATTTTTCCAGCCTGCGTAAAGATACCAGGAAAAGCAACCAGGATGCCCTTAAAGCCCTGCGGGACACCGGCATCAAGATTATTGATGCCAAGCCCAGCTTACAGCAGGAACTACTGAAACACCGGGATAACGCCGTGCGTAAAACGATCGGCACTGCCTATTCAAAAGATATATACGATCAGGCCATCCGGATCCTCGAGGAATTCCGCCAGACTGCTGATAAGAAGGGCTAACCATTTATG
>CBDVDF010000226.1:0-4099 GCA_965372675.1 uncultured Desulfobacterales bacterium | reverse complement strand
ACCTGAGTTGTCCCAGACCCCTCAGGAGCTGGCTGATGAGATCTACGCACCGGTTAAACTTTACCATGAGCATGTTGGCGCCAGTACTGCTGCCGACGTCAATCCTAACTACTGCAAACCTGCCGGTATCATGATGCGCCTGATGAAGGCCACTGATGAGTATGGTGGTGGTGTTGCTACTTATTACATGACTTCCGGTAAACTGCTGAACATCTGTCTTGATCTTCTCCGCATGCTGCGCGAAGATGCTGCACTGATGGCAGCCGGCGATCTGCACGAGCTGATGAGGGCTTGGGAGAACTATCACCGCATCTGGTGTGTTGAGACCCATATCCGTCACATCGAGTTCCGTAAAGAGAGTCGCTACCCGGGCTTCTATTACCGGTCAGATTTCCCGACCGTTGATGACGAGAACTGGAAATGCTTCGTCAACTCTACTTTCGATCCTAAAAGCCAGGAATGGAAGTGTGAGAAGGTTGAGTGTATCAACGTCATTGAGACTGAGCCTTGGGTCTAATTACCGACCCTGCGGTTTAGTATCTTGATCTATTAATCTCCAGGCTTCCCTCTTGAGGGGGGCCTGGAGATTTTTCTATGAAACTGGATTGCATGTGGTTTGTTTAGCTGAGCTGGTCCAGGCCGGTAGAGCTAAACAAACAAGTTCTTTTTTTTTATTAATATTTTTTAATGGAGGCTAGGCATGACAGACGAAAGCAGTACACCTGTAGCAGGTGGAGTTCTGGTCGTGGGTGGTGGCATCAGCGGTTTGACTGCTGCCCTGGAAGCCGCAGAAGTAGGTAAAGACGTTTTTCTCGTCGAGAAGAACCCTTATCTGGGTGGTCGGGTTGCGCAACTGAACCAGTACTTCCCCAAACTCTGTCCCCCTTCCTGTGGGTTGGAGATCAACTTCAAGCGGATCAAGAACAACCGGAAGATTCGGGTCTACACCATGACCGAGGTCAAGAGTGTTGATGGCGCGGCCGGTAACTACCAGGTAACTCTGGAAACCAGCCCCCGCGGAGTCAACAACAACTGCACAGCCTGTAATGCCTGTGTCGAGGTTTGCCCCCAGGAGCGTGATAACGATTTCAACTTCGGGATGGACAAGACCAAGGCCATCTACAAGGCCCATGACATGGCCTTTCCGATGAAGTATGTGATCGATGCCGAAGCCTGTGACAACTGCGGCAAATGTAAAGAAGCCTGTAAATACGATGCGATCGAACTTGATGGCCAGGCCGAGACCAAGACGGTCGATGTGTCTGCCATTGTCTGGTCCACCGGCTGGAATCCTTACGATGCCACCAAAATGGACAACCTCAAGTTCGGTGCCAGTGATGCGATCATCACCAACATGATGATGGAAAGACTGGCAGCGCCTGGCGGTCCGACCGAAGGCAAGATCCTGCGGCCCGGCGACAACAAGGAGCCTGAGAGCTTTGCCTTTGTTCAGTGCGCTGGCTCCAGGGATGAAAATCATCTTGAATACTGCTCATACATCTGTTGTATGGCCAGTCTCAAGCAGATCACCTACATCCGTGAGCAGTATCCGGAAGCCAAGATCACGGTTTTCTACATTGACCTCCGTACTCCCGGCAAATACGAGAAATTCCGTGAGAAGATGATGGCTGATGAAAATATCACCTTCGTTAAAGGCAAGGTCGCCGATATCATCCCCGAGGATGATGGCGGAGTTACCGTCGTGGCCGAAAATGCGGTTACCGGCGAAAAGGTCCTCGCAAAAGTAGATCTGGCCATTCTGGCCACTGGTATGCAGCCTGCTGCAGCCCCGGATGGCGTTGAGGTTGACGGTAACGGTTTCATCGTTTCCGATGCCGACAAGGCGATGCTGTCTGCCGGCTGTGCCAAGAAGGCGGCTGACGTCGTGACCAGTACTCAGAACTCAACAGCTGCGGCCCTGAAAGCAATTCAGGCTTCCAAGTAGGAGGTTACGATAATGGATAAAAAATATAGTGCATATATCTGCACAGGATGTGGGATCGGTGAGGCCCTCGATATCGAGGCGCTTACCGGTGTGGTGACCGGCGAGATGAGCATGGAGTGCAAGACCCATGAAGCACTCTGTGGCGCGGCCGGTCGTGAGATGATCGAGAATGATATCAACAATGACGGGGTTAATACCGTGGTCATCGGCGCCTGTTCGCCGAGGGTCATGCAGGATGCCTTTGATTTCGGTGATGACAAGATAACCATCCGGGCCAATCTGCGTGAGCAGGTGGTCTGGTGTCAGCCTGAAGAGGCGGGTGCTGATTATACCCAGGAACTCGGTTCAGACTATATGCGGATGGGTTGCACCCAGGCCCAGAAGACCGAGTTACCCGAGGCTTATCAGTTGGAAACCATCTCCAAGAATATTCTGGTGATGGGCGGCGGTATCTCGGGTATGACCTCAGCTCTCGAAGCTGCCAAGGCCGGTTATGATGTGACCCTGGTAGAGAAAGCCGAGGTTTTGGGCGGCAAGGCTCTAGGTTGGCGCAAGCAGTTCCCGACCAAGGCCCCCTGGGCCGAGTTGGAAGAGAATTCCGTCGCCGATCTGGTCAATGAAGTTAATGGTAACGACAAGATCACCGTTAAGACTTCTAGCGAAGTTGCCCGGATCTCCGGAGCGCCCGGTGATTTCGTCGCCTCAATGAAAGCTGCGGACACCAAGAGTGAATGGGATGCCCCGGCCAAAGTTGCTGTCGATGAGCAGGACAAGATCGACAAGGGTGAACTTGAAGACCCCAATGCCGGCCTCAAGGCTTATACCGAGCTCAATCCGGATGGCGAAAAATTCGGTTCCGTAGTTCTGGCCACCGGCTGGACTCCGGCCGATGTTTCCGAGTATGAGCATCTGAGCCCCGCCAGTGAGAAAGTTGTGACCAATGCCCAGTTTGAGAAACTGGCCAAGGAAGGCAAGGTTCCGGCCCGGGTCGCATTTATCCAGAGCCCCGGTGCTGAGGAGCATGACCGTGATTTCCCTTATGCCAACTCGGTGACCAGCATGGTCGCCCTGAAGCAGGCCAGTTATGTGCGTGAAGACAACGCCGAGGGTAAGGCCTATGTCCTCTATCAGCACATGCGTACTCCAGGCAACATGGAGATGTTCTATAAAGAGACCCAGAACAACGATGGTATCTTTCTGACCAAGGCGACTGTGACCGCTGTTGAAGAACAGGGCGGCGCCCTGGTTGTCACCGCCAAGGACACCCTGCTCAATGAGGATATCAGCATTGAGGTAGATATGGTTGTCCTGGCCGCCGGCCTGGTGCCGACCACGGCAGATGCCAACACCATCAATCTGGCTTATCGCCAGGGTCCGGCCTTTATGGATCTGGAATTATTTGATGGCTACGCTGACTCTCATTTTATCTGCTTTCCCTACGAGACCCGCCGGACCGGTGTTTACACCTGTGGTGGGGTCAGGAAGGCAATGGCCATGGATGAGGCGATCGATGATGCTACCGGTGCAGCCCTTAAGGCCATCCAGTGCATCGAGTCCTCTGACCGTGGGGTCTCAGTTCATCCCCGGTCCGGTGACCAGTCTTACCCCGAGTTCTTCATGCAGCGTTGTACCCAGTGTAAGCGTTGTACGGAGGAATGCCCGTTCGGTGCCCTGGATGATGATGAGAAGGGTACCCCGCTGCCTAATCCGACCCGCTGTCGTCGTTGCGGTACCTGTATGGGTGCCTGTCCTGAGCGGATCATCGGTTTCAAGGACTATAATGTCGATATGATCGGCTCGATGATCAAATCCATTGAAGTACCAGATGATGATGAAGATAAGCTGCGTTTCCTGGTCCTGGTCTGCGAGAACGATGCCTATCCGGCCATCGATATGGCTGCCATGCGTCGTAAGGGGATCAGCAACCTGGTCCGGTTTATCCCGGTCCGCTGCCTCGGTTCGGTCAATGTGGTCTGGATCAAGGACGCTCTTTCTTCCGGCATGGATGGTGTCATGCTGCTGGGCTGTAAATATGGTGATGATTATCAGTGTCACTTTGTCAAGGGTAGCGAGATAGCTGACCAGCGGATGGCTAATATTGGTGAGACCCTAGGTAGTCTCGGTCTTGAGCCTGAGCGTTGTGCGATGAAGCAG
>CBDVDF010000225.1:0-4112 GCA_965372675.1 uncultured Desulfobacterales bacterium | reverse complement strand
CGGGCCATCGCCCGGACCCGTTCCTCCTGGGCCACGATATCAGGCTGGGCCAGGGACATAAAGACCCCCTTGACCTCAAAGCCCTCTTTTTTGAGCAGGGCTGCGGTCACCGAACTGTCAACGCCGCCGCTCATTGCCACAGCTACTTTTTTCTTAGCCATTTTTTATCAACTTGCCTTAACCGGTATTGAGAGTGTAGTTTGGCGTTGCAGAACAGATTACCACCAGAGATAAAAAAAACCACGTTCCTGAATCAGTTAGACCGGGATTTTGGTGCTGATACGAAGAAGAAACCATGCAATTATTGAAAAAACCCGAGTTACTCGCCCCGGCCGGCAGCTTTGCGAAAATGCAGGCCGCGATCCACTACGGCGCTGACGCCGTCTACCTGGGTGGCCGCCAGTTCAGTCTCCGAGCCCATGCCACCAACTTCAACGACAATGAGATCGGCAAGGCGGTCGACTACGCCCACCAACACGGGGTCAAGGTGTATGTGACCGTCAATATCCTGGCCCACAACCGCGATCTGGCCGAACTGCCGACTTACCTTGAAGCTCTCGGTAGTGCGAAAGTCGACGGGCTGATCATCTCAGATCCCGGGGTAATGAGAGCCGCCGGAAATGTCGTTCCCGAGCTGCCGATCCACCTCAGCACCCAAGCCAATGTCACCAACCTGGAGAGCGCCAGATTCTGGCAGGAGCAGGGGGTCAAGAGGATCAATACCGCCCGCGAACTTTCACTGACCGAAATCAGCGAGATCAAACAGGGCACCGACCTTGAAATAGAAACGTTCGTCCATGGCGCCCTGTGCATCTCCTATTCCGGTCGCTGTCTGCTGAGCTGTTACCTGACCGGCCGCAGTGCCAATCAGGGCGACTGCGCCCATCCCTGCCGCTACAACTACAACCTGGTCGAGGAAAAGAGGCCGGGGCAGTTCTTCCCGGTCGAGGAGGACGAGCGCGGCACCTATATCTTTAACTCCCGCGACCTCTGTCTGCTGAACCGCTTGCCGGAACTGCTCGGGGCCGGAATCGACTGTCTGAAGATCGAAGGCCGGATGAAAACGATCTACTACACCGGGGCTGTGACCAGAGTTTATCGGGCCGCCCTCGATCACCTTTACGCCAACTGGCCGGACCAAGGCCTGCCGAAGCTTGAGGATCGCTTCATGGCCGAACTGAGCAAGATCGGCTCCCGGGGTTACACCGAAAACTTCCTCTCGGACCCACCGGACCGCAAAGACATGCTTTACGACCAGCCCCACCTGACCCCGAGCCATCACCCGGTCGGCATCGTAGTCGAAACAGGCCCTGAACCGCTGATCGATATCAGGAATCCCCTGCTGCCCGGCGAGACCATCGAGTATCTTGATAAAGGACTGACCAGCAGTTTTCACCAGATCGAAAAACTGTTCAACGAAGCCGGCGACAGCCTGATCAAGGCCAACCCGGGCACCATGGCCAGACTGATATGTGACCCGCCTGGTGAGCACTGGGAACAGGGGGCTCTTTTGAGAAAGAAGATCTGAAAGCCCAGCTTTTGACCGGCTAAGCCGTTTTCCATACTAGATGAACCGCAGAATATCGAACAAGGAATAATGAATGATGAAGGGTGGAAGAGTTCTTATTTGAAAGTGTACACCCCAAGGGCACTTCTTGCAGGGCGCCTCGGAGTGTCGCTGCGCTCCCTTACCTCCTTCGATATTCTAAATTCCTGGTGACCTCGATATTCAAATAAAAAAGCCGGGGCAGAACCCCGGCTTTTTTATGCTCTCCCATTACCTATGGAAGTTATTTCTTGATCGCTCAACCGCCGCCCGGGGCGCAATCTCCAGACGGAGCAACAGCGGTTCCCTGGGCTCCGGCAACATGGGCCCGGGAAAGTTTGATCTTGACCCCATCGGCGATCTCCAGGGTCACTACCGTATCGGTAATACCGGTGATCGTCCCGTGGATCCCACCATTAGTGATGATCGTATCACCTTTCTTAAGGGCGCCGATATAGGCCTGGTGATCCTTGACCTTCTTCTGCTGCGGCCTGATCAACAGGAAATAAAAGATAACGAAGATGAGAATAAGCGGCAGAAAGGAAGTGAAACCTCCCGAGGCCGGGGCAGCATCAGCAGCCCATGCAAGACTAGTCATTTTGTGTTCCTCCACATGTTGTTGTCTTTTTCTATTATTTTGAGAGATTGCTTTGTCGCCGCAGCAATCTCAAAAACCGACTTTATTTATTCCTGCTCCTGCCGGCGGGCGTAAAAATCACGCCTGAACCCGGCAAAACGATCTTCCTCAATTGCCTTCCTCACCCCGGCCATCAAATTAACATAATAATGGAGGTTGTGGATGGTATTGAGGTGGGAGGACAAGATCTCCCTGGCCATATAAAGATGCCTGAGATAGGCCCGCGAATAATTTTTGCAGACGTAGCAGTCACACGACTCGTCTATCGGTCGCGGGTCTTCCCTGAATCGTGCGTTTTTTATAACAAGCCTGCCGGTCGATGTAAAGAGCATTCCATTGCGGGCGTTACGGGTCGGCATCACGCAATCGAACATATCGACCCCGCGCCAGACCGCCTCGATCAGATCCTCCGGCTTGCCGACCCCCATCAGGTAGATCGGAAAATCCTGCGGCATCAAGGCGGCGGTGTGCTCGGTGATATCCATCATCATCTCGGGCGACTCTCCAACACTCAAGCCCCCCAGAGCGTAACCGTCAAAGCCAATCTCCACCAGCTCATCGATGGCCCCGGCCCGCAGATCCTCATACATACCGCCCTGGACGATGCCGAATAAAAGTTGCTGGCGGTTCTGATGGGCCTGCCGGCAACGCCTGGCCCAGCGGCCGGTCAGTTCGGTGCCTTTGATCGTTTCTTCACGGGTAGCAGGATGAGGGATACAGGTGTCCAGGCACATCATGATATCAGAGCCCAACGCCTCCTGAACCGCCACCACACTCTCGGGGCTCAGGAAAAGATCGGAGCCATCCAGATGCGACTTGAAGGCGGCCCCCTCCTCACTGATCTTCGCCAATTTATGCAGACTGAAGATCTGAAAGCCACCGCTATCGGTAAGGATCGGTCCATGCCAGTTCATGAATTTATGGAGCCCGCCCAGTTTGCGGATCAACTCATGCCCTGGCCGGATAAAGAGATGGTAGGTGTTACCGAGAATTATCTGGGCGCCCAGCTCTTTCAGGTTCTCAGGGGTGATGCCCTTGACCGTCGCCTGAGTGCCGACCGGCATAAAGACCGGGGTCTGGATAACCCCATGGGCGGTCCGCACCTCACCGCGCCGGGCCGCGCATTCGCTGGAACGGTTGTGGAGGGTAAAAGGAGATTCAGCCATCCTGACTGTCATCCCAGAGTTTCACCAACTGATCAACACCCAGACCAGCCAGATCGAGCATCTTGTTGAAATCTTCCCGGGCAAAAGGCGCTCCCTCGGCGCTGCCCTGGACCTCGATCAACCTACCATCGCCGGTCATGACGAAATTGGCATCCACCTCGGCGGAAGAGTCCTCTTTATAATCAAGATCGAGCAGACAGTGGCCATCGACCACCCCGACACTGATCGCCGCCACCGGAGTCAGTTCCGGCATCTTGGCCAGCAAACCCTTTCCTACCAACCCCTGCAAAGCAACACGGACAGCCAGGGCCGCACCGGTAATGGCAGCGGTGCGAGTGCCGCCATCGGCATTCAAGACATCACAATCGACCCGCAGAGTCCGCTCTCCGATCTCGGCCAGATCGACCATCATCCGCAAAGAGCGGCCGATCAGGCGCTGGATCTCCATACTCCGTCCCGAACGACCGTTGGTCTCCCGACGGGCTCTGGTATTGGTGGAACCGGGCAGCATAGCATACTCGGCCGTGATCCAGCCCTGGCCCTTATCGATCAGAAAAGGCGGCACCTTCTCCTCGACACTGACCGCACAGAGAACATGGGTATTGCCCATCCGTATCAACACCGAACCGTCGGCCTGATGCTGGAAATTGTATTCAACTGAAAGTGGCCGAATCTCATTATCCGCCCGATTATCGCTTCGCATGCGAATTCTCCTACTGATATTTTCCTGAAACATTTTTTAAGAGCGGAGATTGTACCCGCC
>CBDVDF010000224.1:0-4130 GCA_965372675.1 uncultured Desulfobacterales bacterium | reverse complement strand
GCCTGAAGGGAATGCGTAAACGTAAACGGATGAGCCAGACTGCCTGTGCTAAATTAATCAAATCGAGTCAATCAAGAGTAGCAAAGATGGAGACTGGTGCTGCTTCGGTTTCAATTGATCTTCTCTTTAAGTCTTTACTTGCATTAGGGGCTTCTAAAAAGGATTTAGCAAAGGCAATATCCTCAAAATTAAAACCAGCGTAGGTTGGGTTGAAGAATGAAACCCAACAACAACTAGGCAGCCCTGATCTTTTCTAAAGGAACCTGACCCTGACGGATCAGTCTTATACCCTCTTCCTGCATCCCGATGATCGTCGATCCTGACCCACCAGGAACCGGGCCGCCATCGATGATCTGATCTATTCCCTCCGGGAACATCTCCGCCACCTGTTTGGCATTTACCGCCGCAGGCAAGCCGCTGGGATTGGCGCTAGTGCCGGTGATCGCCCCACCGGTGGCGGTGGCCAGAGCTCTGGCTACGGGGTGTGAAGATTGCCTGACCCCTACGGTGCCATGCTCATCGGTCAACAAGTTCGGCAAACCATCGATTCCTTCGAAAACCATGGTCAGGGGACCGGGCCAGAAAACCTCCAGCAATCTTTTGTACTGAGGAGGAACTTTTTTAACCAGCAGGTCGAGATGTTCCAGTTGGTCGATCAAAACCAGTAACGGTTTGTCGGATGGTCTCTTTTTAAGGGAAAAAAGCCGCCCAAGGGCAGAGGAATTAAAGGGGTCGACTGCCAGACCATAAAAAGTTTCGGTCGGGAAGGCAACGATCCCCCCCGAGCTGATCCTGGTGGCCGCCTCCTCAAGCTCCGCCTCTGAAACAGCCAAAGCAGTATCGTCCATGATCAGGCAGAGATGCTCGCTTGAAGCTTGCGGGCCTTTTCCTCTACCTCGGCAACCATATCTTTCTTAAATTCGCCTAACTTCGCGGCCATCCCTTCATCACTGATCCCGATCATCTGGGCCGCCAGGATAGCGGCGTTCTTGGCTCCGGCCTTGCCGATCCCCATGGGGGCGACAGGCACTCCGGGCGGCATCTGGACCGTTGCCAGCAAGGCATCAAGGCCGTTCAGGGAGGAGGCGTCGATCGGCACGCCGATAACCGGCAGGGTGGTATGGGCGGCCAGTACGCCGGCCAGATGGGCAGCCATGCCGGCCGCCGCGATGATTGCCTTGAGGCCCCTTTTCCTGGCCGTTTCGGCAAACTCCATGGCCTTGGCCGGGGTGCGATGGGCCGAAGCCACGGTGATCTCGTAAGGTATGCCAAATTTCTTAAGTTGATCCACACAGGCCTGCATTACCGGCATATCCGAATCACTACCCATAATTATTCCGATCATATTAGCTCTCCTTGAATAGGCTTATGATTTTTATTAAATATAGTTTTCAAAACCAAACATCTCACAAGTCGAAACAACCTGATATCCAAGGAAGAACCAGTTCAGCCATACTTCCGGTATGCTGCCCAGGTGATGACACAGGAGATCGGGTTATTTAGGCTTATGAGAGCCGGTTAAGGGCTTTCTGGCCGATATCAGTCCGATATTGACAATCCTGCCAGCTGATCAGCTCAACTCCCTGGTAAGCCAGTTTGATCGTAGTCGGCAGATCTTCGGCAATGGCAGTTATACCAAGGACCCGGCCACCGCTGTTAACGATCTTGCCGTCCTGAAGAGCGGTGCCGGCGTGAAAGACCTCAACCCCGTCAATGGCGGCGGCGGCCTCAAGACCGGTTATTTCCCTGCCTTTCTCGTAAGAGCCGGGATAGCCCCCTGAAGCCATTACCACACACACCGTCGGCCGGGGATCGATCTTAAGCTCAACCTCAGCCAGACGCTGGTCGACAACTGCTTCCATCACCTCGACCAGATCGCAATCCAGTCTCATCAGCAAAGGCTGGGCTTCCGGATCACCAAAACGGCAATTGAACTCCAGAACCTTGACCTGACCGTTATTGATCATCAAGCCGGCATAAAGGATCCCCTGATAAGGACAGCCTTCCGCCTCCATGGCCTTTACCGTTCTCGCCATAACATTTTCCATGACTTCATCATGGATCGCGGCCGTGACCACCGGAGCAGGAGAATAGGCACCCATACCGCCAGTGTTCGGCCCCTTGTCACCGTCGTAAGCAGCCTTGTGATCTTGGGAACTGGGCAGAGGCACTACTGTTTTGCCATCGGTAAAGGCCAGAAAAGATGCCTCCTCCCCGATCAGGAATTCCTCAACCACCACTCTGGCACCGGCCTCGCCAAAAGCCTTTTCCGCCATAATAAGATCAACGGCCTCAATCGCTTCCCGGACGGTCTGGGCAACGATAACGCCCTTACCGGCCGCCAGGCCATCGGCCTTGACCACCAATGGCGCGCCAAGTTTTTCAATATAGCTGACCGCCTGATCGCGCTCATCAAAAACCTCATAGGCCGCCGAAGGAATATCATATTTCTTCAGCAGGTCCTTCATGAAAACCTTACTGCCCTCCAGGGCGGCAGCCTTGCCGGTCGGCCCGAAAACCTTCAGGCCACGCTCCCGGAAAAGATCGACAATCCCCATGCTCAGCGGCACTTCCGGTCCAACCACGGTCAGGCCGATCCCCTCGCTTTCGGCGAAGGCAACCAGTTTATCCAGGTCGGTAGCAGCAATATCCACGCATTCGGCCACCTGACAGATACCGGCATTGCCTGGAGCACAAAAAACCTTCTCAACTTTTGGGCTCTGCGCGATCTTCCAGGCCATGGCATGTTCCCTGCCACCCGAACCGACAACAAGAACTTTCATCTATTTTTCTCCTAATCTCATCTCTTATTATTTAGCACCAACAGGAGTCGCATCCTACCCTCCGATCGCCTAACTTGTCAATAAAGAGCAGCGACTGAAGGTAGCGAAACACCTCAATGCTTTTCTGCTTGACACCCATAAGCCACTCCACTATTTTGAAACGAATGAGTGCTCATTCATAATTGTGCGTAACTGGATTTTCTTTGGATGGGTTTTCGTACTAACATCACAATAACAAGTAGCCATAATTGATTATGCGAGTCTCCGACAAACACAACAAAATCATTCAGGCGGCGATAAAAGTCTTCGCCCTGAAAGGTTTTTTCAGTGCCAGGATTTCAGATATAGCCAAAGAGGCCAAAGTTGCCGACGGCACCATCTACCTCTACTTCAACAATAAATACGATATTCTCATCTCGATATTCGAAGAAGAGATCGGCAAGATAATCGTCGAGGTCAAAAACCTCATTGACCAGGAAGATGACCCCCGCAAAATGCTGGAAATTTTCGCTATCCAGCACATGCAGATGATCAGGGACAAGCGAAATCTGGCTGAAGTCCTGCAGATGGAGTTACGTCAGAGTAACAAGTTCATGAGGGAATATCGCAACACCAAGTTCATCGAATATGTGGACATAGTCTCGAAGATAATCCACAAAGGTCAGGAGATGAAGATCTTCAGAAATGACGTGATGCCGGGAGTGGCAAAGAGGGCGATGTTCGGGGCCCTGGATGAAACCGCCCGCCTCTGGATCCTCTCACCTGATAATCAGTACACCATCGAAGAAGCGGCAAAGCAGATAAGTAATATTTTCCTGCACGGGATCGAAGATAAAGCCTGATCCCCGTAAGTAAAGGTCGGTTCAGGCGATATCGGACCGGGATATTCCCAGGATCTCCAGCTGCCTTACCCCGCCCGGAGTTTTCACCGTTACATCATCCCCGACTTCTTTTCCCAACATGGCCCCGCCCAGGGGAGACAAAACCGAGATACAGTTGTTTTTCATATCAACCTCTTCAGGGCCCAGCAGTTTGTAGCTACCCTCCTCATCCGTATCGAGGTCAACAACAGAAACTACCGTCCCGAAAACCACCTTGCTGCAGTTAACCTCGGAACAGTCGATTATCTCAGCCCGGCCGAGTTTATCTTTCAGTTCTATCATCCTACCTTCAATAAATCCCTGACGCTCTTTGGCGGCATGATACTCGGCGTTCTCTTTAAGATCGCCATGCGCCCTGGCCACCTCAATGGCCTTGATCACTACGTGGCGCTCAATTTTATTGAGCTGCTCCAGTTCAGCCTTTAATCTGGCATGGCCGGTCTTCGATATCGGTATTCTTTGAATC
>CBDVDF010000223.1:0-4139 GCA_965372675.1 uncultured Desulfobacterales bacterium | reverse complement strand
AGGACTGTTTCATATTCTGTCAACGGGGTTGTTGATGCCTATTTCTACCTGACCAGGCTGGATCATCTGTTACTGGTACCAGCCTTTATATTCCTGTTTATTTCCCTGCGCAAATGGGGGGAAAAGCCATGAATATCTCCTGGACTCCGGTCGTTCTGGTCGATGTGGTCGGCTCTATTTTCACCCTGTTCATTGCCCTGGCCTGCGCCCACAACTCCTGGTTGTGGCTGCACCGGAAAGCCAATGATATTTTTCGCCAGTACGTCTTCCTGGTCACCAGCGCTTTTGTGGTCTTCGCGGTCTCCCGTTCCTTCGGGCATCTGCTCAAACAGCTGTTGTTGTTCAGCGACCTCGACACGGTCTGGAGGTCGATCTCTCCATTCAGCGGTGCCGTCAATACTGCCACTTTCGTGGTGATATTCTCTTTCTGTATCTATTTCAACCGCCTGAAAGGGGTCCATCTCCAGGTCGAAAAATACCGTTCCGGTCTTGAAGATCTGGTCAAGGAAAGGACCAGGCAGCTGGAAGAGAGCAACCTGACCCTCGATACGGTCCTTAACAGTGCCAATCCCATCTGTATGGTCAATCTCGACTTCGAGATCCTTTCCGCCAATAAGGCCTACTACGAGATATGGCCCAAGAGGGCTGCCGAGGGGGAGGTGCTGAGATGTTACGAATCGCGGCCCGGTTCGGCATGCGGCACTGATTCCTGCCCGGTCAGAATGATCCGCCAGGGTAGTGACGAGGTGGTGGAGCAGTCCGTCAAGCAACTGGCTGGTGGCAGGTCAGCCGAGTTCATTGTTACAGCCCGCCCGTTCCGGGGCGCTGACGGCAGTATAATCGGGGTGGTTTCAAGTTTTCAGGATATAACCGAGCAGAAAAAGGTTACCGCAGAGCTGTTGGCGGAACGGGAGCGGTTGAACGTTACCCTGCGCAGTATCGGGGATGGGGTTATTACTACCGATACCAGTGGCAATATCATCCTGCTCAACCGTGCCGCCGAAAAAATCACCGGCTGGCACCAGGCCGAGGCTCTGGGCCGCCCCTTTGACGAAGTGTTCAATATTATGGAAGAGCATGACCCCGATGCCACCATCCAGGATAAGATGACTGAGACCATTTCCTCTGCCTATGAAACTTTGCAGGAACCCAAAACCCTGCATACCAAGGCAGGAGAGGAGAAGCTGGTTTCGGAACACGGGGCGCCGGTCAGGGATGAGCAGAGCCGGATCATCGGCTCGGTCCTGGTGTTCCGGGATGTAACGGAAAGTAGCCATCTCGAGGATGAGCTGGCGAAGATACAGAAGCTTGAGTCGGTCGGGGTCCTGGCCGGCGGTATCGCCCATGACTTCAATAACATCCTGACCGCCATCCTCGGTAATATCAACCTGGCCCTGCGCAAAACGGCAGAGGGAGATCAGATCCATGATCTGCTGGCCTCGGCTGAAAAGGCCGCAGTCCGGGCCCAGGGCCTGACCAGCCAGTTGTTGACCTTTGCCAAGGGCGGAGAGCCGGTCCGCAAACTTTCGACTATTCCGGAGATGATCCGGGACTCGGCCGGTTTTGTCCTGCGCGGCAGTAATGTCCAGTGTGCATATCGGTTCGCAGATGATCTGTGGACGGCAGAGATCGATACCGACCAGATCAGCCAGGTGGTTCAGAATATAGTTCTTAATGCTTCAGATGCCATGCCTGATGGCGGCACGATCGATATCGACTGCGTTAATCACCTTAGTGACGATGACACCCCTTTCCTCAGGGCCGGCAAGTATGTGAAGATATCGATAGTTGATCGGGGGAGTGGCATCCCGGCCGAGTTAATGGAAAAGATCTTCGATCCGTTTTTCAGCACCAAGGAAAAGGGCAGCGGCCTGGGGTTGGCGACAACCCATGCCATTGTCAAGAACCATGAAGGGCATATTGAGGTTGAGTCGAAAGAGGGTGAAGGTGCGGTCTTTACGATTTACCTGCCGGCATCGGCAGAATCACCAGATGTCCTGGAGGAGAGAGAGCAGTTGCCTGTGATCGGGACCGGTGGTAGTGGCCGGTTGATGGTCATGGATGATGATGAAATGATCAGGGAACTGGTCGGCAAGATGCTCGAAGGTCTCGGTTATGAAACCCTCTTCGCCGAAGACGGAGAAGAAGCGATCAGGCTCTATAGAGAAGCGATGGACCGGGGTGAGCAGATCATCGGGGTGATCATGGATCTGACCATCCCCGGCGGCATGGGCGGCAAGGAGGCAGTGCAGGAGATCCTTAAACTGAATCCCGGGGCCAGGGTCGTCGTTTCCAGTGGCTATTCGAATGACCCGATCCTGGCCAATTTTCGAGATTACGGGTTCTGTGCGGCGATGGTCAAGCCGTTCAAGGTCAGGGACCTCGAGGAGATAATCAATCGGGAGCTCGTCTGACTAAACACCCACCAGCTGAAGCTGGTGGGTTTAAGATTGCGGACTGAAAGTCCAGCATTTGACCGGCTATAGCCGGTTTCCGTACTAGATGAACCGCAAAATATCGAACAAGGAATAATGAATGATGAAGGGTGGAAGAGTCTTTAATTGAAAGTGTACACCCCAAGGGCACTCGAAGTCTTCGCTATCTCTTGCAGGGCGCCTCGGAGTGTCGGTGCCGTTCTCTTCCCTCTTTCGATATTCTGAATTCCTCGGAGTCTACGCTTACCTGTTCAATATTCGATATTCCAAAAGAAGAAGCAGCAGTGACAGCGGCGACTGCTAGCTGAAAGCTGCCCGCCTGAAAGGCGGGACTCTCCCCGAACCACATCTCCATCACGGGTATGATCAGCCGTGATGGCTTTTTCATGAAATCCCCTCTTTTATAACGGTACTTCTATCGTTAACTCCGAGTCGGGCCAGAACTTGCGGACCCGTTTCAGCTGGACTGCCACCTTGTCCCCCTTTGCTTTATAAAAGAGGATTATCTTCAACTCTTCGATACTGGGGGTCGGACGGCCATCCAGAGCCAGGATGATATCTCCGGCCTTGATCCCGGATTTACCGGCCATGCCGTGGGGGGAGAGTTTATCGACAATGACCCGGCCATCTTCCTCTTTGAGCATCACCCCCATGACCGCCTTTGGTGGCAGGCTGGCCGGGGGGGAGAATAGCAGGTAGTCGGCGGTCTCCGCCGATACTTCCAACTGTTCGACGTTGAGGACCACGGCCTGGTCGACCGCGATCCGGCGGGCGACTCGGGGCGGGATGGCGTTCTTCTTGTCGACGTGACCGCGGCCGGCGATCACCGCCATCCGTTGCTCGGGATGGTCGGCAAGGTAGAGGGCGATCGATTCGGCCATGGTCTCATCCCAGAGCGATTGGGCCTGCAGGAAGTTGTTGAGTTGATCCGGGGTGCTGTGCGGGTTTTTGTGGAGCTGGAAAACCGAGCTGATCCTCTGGCGGAAACCCGGCATGGAGATATCCAGATCAGCGGGGATGGTCTCTGCCTCCTCTTCTTCAAGACTGTCAAGACCCTCTTGCCGGTAGACCTTGCTGACCAGGTCTTTTTCGAGGTTCAGGGCGATGATCGGGATCCGCTTGAGGCGGGCGAAGTTTATTATCGGTTGGTAAAAACGGTAATCGTAGCCCCATTTTATGATGTAATGGCTCTGGCGCAGGAACTCTTCCTCGTCTATCTCCTGCTCAAGAACGTAGAGGTCAAGAACTTCCTGGGCGGAACGGTTGAACATCTCCATGCCGATGGCCATTTCCTGGTCCTGGTGGAACATGGCCCGTATTATCCTCAGTTGCAGGAGATGGTCCTCGTAGCGGGTGTGGCTCTCGCCGATGTAAACCACTCGCCGGTCGCGCAGTTTCTCAACGATCCCGTCAAAGGAAAGATTTGTGCCGATCTCGATGCCGCCAGGGGGTGGGGCGATCAGAAACCTCTGACCGTCCTTGACCGGGGCGACCTTCTTGGTAACTACCCGGCCCTGCTCGAAATGGAGATAGCTGTACTTGCCGTAATGTCTAAGTTTGCGACCACCGAGCCGTACCTCTGTACTGTTCGCTGCCGAGACCAGAACGGCAGGCAGGGCCGGGTTAAGCGGGTTGGCCCTGATATCGATGGTCAGGCCGGTAGCCGGATTTACAGTGCCAGCTTCAGAGGGACCCGAATCCATT
>CBDVDF010000222.1:0-4166 GCA_965372675.1 uncultured Desulfobacterales bacterium | reverse complement strand
TTACGAGAAGATAAACAAAGGAAGGTCTTCCTGCCATATTAAAGATGTTAAGATATTGAATCAGGTGTTTTCTTGCCAGGTTAGAAATGCTATCTTGCGGCCCGGTATGAGCTGGCAGGTCATACAGATAAAATTAAAGGTTAGAATAAATAATGTCTGATCAAATCTCGCCGGATAATGGCGTTGAGCTTATCTCCAGAATAAATAAACGGCAAGCCGTGGTCGCGATAATCGGCCTTGGCTATGTGGGGCTGCCTCTGGCCATCCATTTCGGCCGGCAGGGCTTTAAGGTCATCGGCTTTGATGTTGATAGCAGGAAGATAGAGGCTATTTCCCGGGGGAAGTCATACATCAAACATATCCCCGCTGAACCGGTTGCGGAGCTGGTAGCCAGGGGACAGTTCGAAGCCACTGCCGATCCGCTCAGGCTTGCTGAAGCTGACTGTATCCTGATCTGCGTGCCGACGCCGCTGGATGAGAAAATGGAGCCGGACCTCTCATATCTCTTAAGCACCACCGAGATGATCTCCGGGGTGATCAGGAAAGGGCAATTGGTCGTTTTGGAGAGTACGACCTATCCTGGTACTACCGAGGAGATGATGCTGCCCAGGCTGGAAGAGAGTGGACTCAAGGTCGGGCAGGACTTTTTTCTGGCCTTTTCCCCGGAGCGGGAGGATCCCGGCAATAAGAACTTTGACGCCTCGAGTATTCCCAAAGTGGTTGGCGGGGTGACTCCTGCCTGTCTTGAGGTTGCTGTTGCCCTTTATAACTGTATCACCAAGTCTGTACCGGTCTCGTCCACCCGGGCGGCTGAACTGACCAAACTGCTGGAGAATACCTATCGTTCGGTGAATATCGCCCTGGTCAACGAGATGAAGATACTGGCCCACAAGATGGACATCGATCTTTTCGAGGTCATCAACGCAGCGGCCACCAAGCCTTTTGGCTATACGCCGTTTTTTCCGGGTCCCGGGCTGGGTGGACACTGTATCCCTATCGATCCTTTCTACCTCTCCTGGAAGGCCAGGCAGTATGGTTTTGAAACCAAATTCATCCATCTGGCCGGTGAGGTCAATGTGGCGATGCCGGAATATGTGATCAGCAGAACGGCCGAGGCCTTGGCCGCTCAGGGCAAGGACCTTAAAGGCAGCCGGATTCTGGTTCTGGGCATTGCCTACAAGAAAGATATTGATGACGACCGTGAGTCGCCGGGCTATGCGATCATGGATATGTTGATGGACGAGGGGGCGTTGGTCACCTATAACGATCCCTGGGTCCCGAAATTGCGGCCGACCAGGAAGTATGATTTCGACTTGGAGTCGATTGAGCTGACTCCGGAAGTACTGACCGCCAGCGACGTGGTGATCATTGTTACCGATCACACGGCTTATGATTATGCTGAAATAGTCAGTCAGTCGCGGCTGGTGGTAGACACCAGGAACGCCACTGTTGCCGTCAGGGAGGGCAGTGATAAGGTGATTTTGGCGTAGGTTTTTTGTAGACTAAATAAGAGATGATTCTATAAATATATTTCCGGAGATAAAATAGATGATACCGGTAATTATGGCAGGTGGTTCCGGCACCAGGCTGTGGCCCCTGTCCAGAGAGTTATACCCCAAGCAGTTTCTTTCGCTTACTTCGGAGCGCACCATGCTCCAGGATACGGTTGAAAGGGTGGCCGGCATGCCCGGCATTGAAAATCCTGTTATCCTCTGCAAGGAGGAACATCGTTTCCTGGTGGGAGAACAGCTGCAACAGATCGGGGTTGAGGCAGGGGCGGTCATTCTCGAACCGGTTGGCCGCAATACCGCGCCCGCCATCGCCGTTGCCGCCCTGCAGGCCCTTGCCGGCGGAGAAGATCCTGTCCTGCTGGTCCTGCCTTCCGACCACGTTATTACCGATTCGGATAGTTTTCGCCAAGCCGTGGTTGCTGGAGAGCAGTTGGCGAAGCAGGGCAGCCTGATCACTTTCGGGATCGTGCCCGGCTGTGCCGAAACCGGGTACGGTTATATCCGGCGGGGCCGTGAATTGTCTGAAGGTAGCGGGGCCTCCCTGGTTGATCGGTTCGTCGAGAAGCCTGATCTGGATACGGCCCGGCAGTATCTTGATTCCGGTGATTATCTGTGGAACAGCGGCATGTTCATGTTCCAGGCCTCCAGCTTGTTAAAAGAGATGGATAAGTATGCCCCGGAGATCACTGCGGCCTGCCGGCAGGCATTCGATAAAAAGAGCTTCGATCTGGATTTCCTGAGGCTGGACCGGCAGGCCTTCAGTGACTGTCCGGATGATTCTATCGACTACGCGGTCATGGAGAAGACCGCCGAGGCGGTGGTTATTCCCCTTGATTGCGGTTGGAGTGATGTCGGTTCCTGGTCCTCGCTGCAGGAGGTCAGTGACAGTGATGCCGATGGCAACGTGGTTAAAGGTGATGTGATAGTCCGGGACAGCAGTGGCTGTTATCTGCGGGCCGAAAGCCGTTTGCTGGCGGTGGTGGGGCTCAGTGACCATATCGTCATCGAGACTTCCGACGCGGTAGTTGTCGCGCCGCGGGATCGAAGCCAGGATGTCAAGAAGATCGTTGAGCAATTAAGGGCCGACAAGCGGAGTGAGACGGTTCTGCATCGTCGGGTCTATCGGCCCTGGGGGTCTTACGAAGGGGTTGATTCAGCTGAGCGTTTCCAGGTCAAGAGGATCACGGTAAAACCGGGGGGCTGTCTGTCCCTGCAGATGCATCATCACCGGGCCGAGCACTGGGTGGTGGTCAAGGGAACCGCCAAGGTAACTCTCGGTGATCAGGTGATCATGGTCAGTGAGAACCAGTCCACCTATATTCCGGTCGGGGAGAAACATCGGCTTGAGAATCCGGGCGTGATCGATCTGGAACTGATCGAGATCCAGACCGGCGCCTATCTTGGCGAGGATGATATAGTCAGGTTCGATGATATATATGGCCGCCAGGATTAGCCGTTACTTGGATTCGTGACCGTTCGCGAATGGACCGGGATGCACGGAGAAAAGGGGACAGGTACTTGCTGCGAGTGCTCGAACTCCTCACCCTGTCATCTCGAATACCCCAAGGGCACTTTCTTGCGGGCGCGAAGAGAGAGATCTTTCCGATCCGTAATCACCTCCGGAGTTTAAGATCTCTCGTCGCAAGCTCCTCGACATGACAAAGAGAAAATCAAACACTCACAAAGATAAAATCGGCTGGTCGATGATCAAGGGGATTTCGAGATTACCAGTTCATCGCCTTTTTTCAACATTCCGCCACTGATCACCCTGGCGAAAACTCCTTCAGTGGGCATGATACAGCCGCCGGCCTTCTCGTAGATATTACACTTGCTGTGGCATTTCTTGCCGATCTGGGTGATCTCCAGTTCGACCTCGCCTGAAACCAGTCTGGTGCCGATCGGCAGGTTGACCAGATCCAGACCTTCGGTGGTGATATTCTCGGCGAAAGCCCCGGGTTTCAGATCCGGAAGCTTTGCTGACATTTTGTCGATGCTTTCCTGAGCCAGCAGGCTGACTTGGCGGTGCCAGTCCCGGGCATGGGCGTCACCCTGAAAGCCGTGGTCCGTTTCCAGAGTAACTGAATCCACCGGTTGCTTGGCATTGCCGGTGGTCTCGCTGATGTTCACTGAGATTATTTTGGCCATTTTTTACCGTGGAGGATTGAAGGTGTCTAAAGTGAGCTAAAGTTGTGGTGTTCACTGTCCAGAAAGATCTCTCTCTTCGTTCGAGATGACAGATTCTCTCTACAGACATTGCTACAGTCACTATAGTTCCCTTGTAATTTCCCGATTCGTAACATCCACAACTTTAGGCACTTTAAGTACTTTAGATCACTTTAGGCACTTTCTGTATTTCAACTGTCCAGCAACAACTCCGTACTAAGATACCTTTCCCCGGTATCCGGCAGAATAACGACAATATTCTTGTCCCGGTTCTCTTCGCGGGCGGCGACCTGCAGGGCTGCCCAGACGGCGGCGCCGGAAGATATGCCGCAGAGGATCCCTTCCCGTTTGGCCAGCAGGCGGGCGGTTGCCATGGCGTCGTCATTAGTTACGGTCACCACCTCGTCGATGATCGCGGTGTTTAAGACCTTGGGGACGAAACCGGCCCCGATCCCCTGTATCTTGTGAGGTCCAGGCGGTCCACCGGACAGG
>CBDVDF010000221.1:0-4168 GCA_965372675.1 uncultured Desulfobacterales bacterium | reverse complement strand
TTAAAAACATTAAGATTGAAGCCCAGAAGGAAAACTTTGAACTTATAAATTTTGCCGGTCAATACAGCCTGGATTATGACAAAAAGAAAAACATTTTATCCACAGGTGGAAAAGTTGCAATTGACAACCTTGCCGCAGGAAAAAAGCACATAAAAGAGATATTTATCAGATTTGATATAAACAATATAGATGCTCAGGTTTACGAAGAATTTATGCAGCTATATACCCAGACGATAAATTCTACCCTGAAAAATTTTAGTGCACTAAAAGAAATCCCTGAAAAGATGGACAAAGTTATGACAAAACAGATGGCCGCCACAAGTCTTCAGATGCTGGCTGCCAGCGAGAAATTCTTGAAAAAGGGCTTGGAGATTAAAATTTCAGATCTGCATGCCCAACTTCCTGCAGGGGAAATTACTGGCAACATAAAATTACAATTGGCTAAGGATATTACCTTTACGCAATTGACCCCCATAGCTATGCAACCCAATCTGGCATTTGACATTTTTTCCATGCAATCCGACCTCAGCATTCCTGCAGAACTTGTCAGCGACAACATCAAGCTTGTCTCGCCGTTATTCTCAGGAATGCAGACCGGTCTGTTTGTGCTAGAAGGCAAATATCTGGTCCACAGGGCCCAGACCCAAAAGAGTGAACTGTTATTAAACGGAAAGAAAGTAGCTTTCAACTAGCCAATCGCTACCTTTAGGGGAAAGGAAACAGAATGAAAAAGACCTTGATCGAAATTTACGCCCTGGCGGTTTGTTTTGTAACCATTATCTGTTTCGCGGTCTCGCTCGGGGTCGGCCTTTACGATCTGCTGGAGATCAGCAACCCAGAGTTCAACATGAAATCCTTCAAGTATGAAAAACACCAGACAAATGACGCCTTCACCAAGAGCTGGAAGAAGAAGCGGATCAACAAGTATTCAGAGGAAGAAATTACCACCAAGAGAGAAGAAAGCTACCGGGTGGCATTAACAACGGAAAGCAGAAACGCCATGCAGAGTTTTATCAGGGCGTTCATAATCATCCTCATCGACCTGATCATATTTTTCATCCACTGGAAACTGGCCGGTAGAGAACGAGAGCTTCCAGCCTAAAACCCCAATAATTCCAAGGCGTTATCTCTTAATATCCTGCCCTCGATCTCCTCGCCAAGATCAAGGCCCCTGAGCATTGCCACCACTTCATCCTGGCAGGCCCAAGGTGAATCTGAGCCGAAGAGGACCCGGTCGGCCGGATGAGCCAGGATCATCTGTCGCGCCGCTTCCCGCCCCAGATACTGGAGCGAAAAGGAAATATCGATATAGAGCTGGCACCCCAACAGCAGTTCGCCGACCTCGTCCCACATATCCCAGGCTCCCATATGGGTGGCAATGATCTTCAGTTCCGGGAACCTTTCGATCACTCGCTTGACCCGGGCCGGGCCGGCGATATCATCTCGGGGAAAGCCGATGTCATAGCCGGTGTGCATCACCAGGACCAGATCGTTGGCCATGATCTCTTCGTAAAAGGGCAACATCCGTTCCTCATCGACAACAAAATCCTGGTAATAGGGGTGGAGCTTAACCCCCTTGAAGCCTTCTTTGCGGATGATCCGAATGTTCTCCAGAGCCTTGGGGTTTTCTGGATGAAAAGAGGGGAAGGGGACGAGCCGCTCCGAGCGGATCTCCTGCGACCAGGCCAGAATCGAATCGAACTGACCGGGTCGAGTAGCGATCGAGCAGAGCACCGACTTCTCCACCCCGGCTTTGTCCATCGAAGCCAGCAGGGAGTCGATCGTCCCGTCCAGGCAGGGAGTGATCTTGCCTATGGCAGCCAGGGCCGGCACTGCGGTTGCGGCAATCTGGTCAGGAAAAGCATGGGTATGAAAATCTATTATGGAGGACATGGAATGGAAAGCACCCATTTGGGCACTTGTGCCCTTTTGGGTATAAATGCCTAAAGTTATAGGTTATAGGCGCCTTAAGTTAATGAATGATACCAAAATAATTTTGGCAAACATACTGTCACGGGGCACCTTCAAACGCGGCTCGCATCAGATCATCGCTTTTCAACAGCAACAACCACAAACTTTAGGCACTTATAACTTTAGGCACTTATAACTTCAATCACTTTAGCCACCCAGCCCCTTAACAGCTCTGTTAAGGGTAATTGCCGATGATCGGAGAGATGATTTTATGACAAGTTATTCAGATAAACAAAGGGGCAGGAAGTGTTGTGCCCCTTCCTGCCCCTTTGTTCTAATTTTTTGTTGAATCTAAAGTTAACTATTTATTATCTGGTAAAAACTACAGTTACTCTTACAATTTTCTATTTTTTCCATATAACTGCCTTGAACCTTGCCCTGGCAATGTGTCCCTTTGACACTAAAGCAGATCTTCCCCTGACTTGGATAGGCCGGACATTCTGATTCTTTCCCACATTTCAAGTGTTCCCAACAGTTTTGTCTTTCCGTAGCCATGCGCAACCCCCTGTTTCTTTTTTAGGGTTTTCTCTGCCAAACAAGTTTTGGCGTAAAAAACGAAGAACCCAGCAAGTATCAAAGTTTAGGTTATTATATCATCCTGCAACCTTGAATATCAAATAATATTATCAACTACGACTGTAAGGATAGCGGAAAAGGCCTACAGGCATCTGGGTGGGGTGTTATAAATTGCTTACAAAAAATTGCGCTGTGGTATTTTCATCGGGTTATTGAAGATGATAATGATTGTCCTTGACAGTGTCCCGCCCGACCTATAAAAAATATGGTTGTACTTAATCAGGGATGGGCGCTCTTCTACACGGCCTGCAGATAAACGTGAACATATTATGAGGTTATCATGAGCAAACAGATCTTTCTGCCTTATGAGGATAGAATAACCCAGTGGTACAATGTCCTGCCGGATATTCCAAACGGCCTGCAGCCACCCCTGGACCCGGAGAATAACCAGCCGATGGCCCCCGAGAAATTGGGTGCCATCTTTCCGATGGGCCTGCTCGAGCAGGAGATGAGCCCGGAAAGATGGATCGATATTCCCCAGGAAGTTCAGGATATCCTGGCGATCTGGCGTCCCGCGCCGCTGGTCCGCGCCACCTTCCTTGAAAAAGCCCTCGGCACCAAGGCCAAGATCTACTTCAAGAATGAGAGCGTTTCGCCCTCCGGCAGCCACAAGACCAACAGCAGCGTCCCACAGGCCTTCTACAACAAGCAGGCCGGCATCAAAAATATCGCCACCGAGACCGGGGCCGGCCAGTGGGGCAGCGCCCTGGCCTTCGCCACCCAGAAGTTCGGTCTGAACTGCATGGTCTATATGGTCAGGATCTCTTTTGACCAGAAACCCTACCGCAAGGCGATGATGCATTCTTACGGGGCCGAGGTTGTCGCCAGCCCCAGCAACCTGACCCCGACCGGCCAGGAGATCCTCGCCAAAGACCCGGATTCCCCCGGCTCCCTCGGCATCGCCATCAGCGAGGCCCTGGAGCATGCGGTATCCCACGACTCGACCAACTACGCCCTGGGCTCGGTTTTAAACCATGTCTGCCTGCACCAGACCATTATCGGTCTGGAGGCCAAGAAGCAGATGGCCATCGCCGGCGATTACCCGGATGTGGTCATCGGCTGCTGCGGCGGCGGCTCCAACTTTGCCGGTATCGCCAATCCCTGGCTGACAGATAAGCTGGAAGGTAAGAATATCCGCCTGCTCGGGGTAGAGCCCGCTTCCTGCCCATCGATGTCCAAGGGGGTTTACGCCTATGATTTCGGCGATATTTCCAAGCGCACCCCGATGCTGCAGATGTACACCCTCGGCCACGATTTCGTCCCGCCCGGCATCCATGCCGGCGGCTTGCGATACCACGGCATGTCACCGATCATCAGCGCTCTGCGCCGGGAGAATCTGATCGAGGTCCAGGCCCTGCACCAGCTTGAATGCTTCGAGGCCGGAATCCTCTTCGCCAAAACCGAAGGGATCATCCCGGCCCCGGAAGCCTGCCATGCGGTAAGGGCGGCGATCATCGAAGCCACCCAGGACCTTAACGATCCGAAGACCATCCTCTTCAACCTCTCCGGTCACGGACTCCTCGACCTGGCCAGCTACGAGCAATACCACGCCGGCGAACTGCACAACTACGAGTACCCGGCCGAGGCCATTGCCGAAGCAACCAAGAACCTGCCGAAGATC
>CBDVDF010000220.1:0-4171 GCA_965372675.1 uncultured Desulfobacterales bacterium | reverse complement strand
TGCAAGCCAAAAGCGGAATGGCCTCGACGCTCATAATACCTATTGCAAATGCCGGGCAACAAACCTGTCCAGCTTTGTGCCAATGACAAAAAAAGGGACCCGCTAATGCGGATCCCAGGGAAAAACAGAGGCAGAATCAATATCCACCCCTTGTTCACTATCGATCAACGGCAACTCTTGTTCTTGGCACAACCAGCATCGAGACAGTCGATGTCGCCGTCACCGTCATTATCATAACCATCGGAGCAAGTAACATCCTTGCCTTCAGGGCCGCAGATGCCGATGCCGTCACAATCGGAATCAGCACAATCGATCGCCCCGTCACTGTCATTATCAAGACCATCGGTGCATTCCGCTTCCGGATCTGCAACAAGCGGAAGCTCGGAGCCATCTGAGGGAACCGGAGTATAGCGGATCGTGAAACTGCCGGGGTTCGGCCAGGCGGTATTGTCACCGACAGATATCCAGAAGGTGAAGCCCAGGTTGGCCGCATCTTCGATATAATCCATATACATCGGCTGCGGATCACCGGAGGCAACCGCCGCTGTAATGCTGCTATAAACCACGGGGGCCAGAGAAGAGAGACTGATGACCTTGGGTACTCCATCAGACATAAATGGCCCGCCATTACTGTCCAGACCAACCTCTGAGCGGAAAGTCACCCACTGTCCGTCACAGACAAAGCCGTTCAGATCATCGCCGGTCTGGGTACCGACATGGACCAGATCCGCGGCATCGGCGCAGTTGGCCATCAGGACGTTGTCGGTGTTGATATCGCCGTCATCATCCCAGAAAATGGCGATCGGTGCGCCGGCAGAGTTTATCCATTCACCAAAAACATTCGTGTAGGTTGCGGAAATACCGGCACTGCTGATGGTATCCTCGGTGGCAATAAGGCCGAAACTCATCCTCTCCTGCGGATTGAAGTAACCCGGTTCAGGATGATATTTGTCCGGCGCGCCGGCAAGACCCTGGGCATAAAGGGCGGAAAGAGTATCTTCTTTGCTCTGGTATGAGCTGGTGGGCTTGGTGAAAACATCCCCTCTGGTATTGGAGAATCCCAGCCCGTCACCAGTTGAGGAAGAGACGAACTGGCCATTGACCATGAAACCAAGCTCAATATTGAAGGCGCTCCAGCGCATATCGGTGCCATCGGTCCATTTCTGGATGCTGCGATAAACTGACAACGGCCCGTCTGAAACATTAAAAGTTACATCCAGTGGCGCATTCTGCATGTTTTTCAGTTTAAAACGTTTGCTGGACTGCAGAGGATCGCTGCACTGTTTGTCTGTAAGGTCGTAAGGATTGTAACCGGTGGTCATCAGACAGTTCAGACCGGTAAGATCATCGCCGTTCACCACTTTCAGGCCCGGAGGTTGGACATCGCCATGTTTCCAGGCAACCGCCCCGTTCGTGGTACCCATGGTGGCATCGGTATAAATGGTACTGTAGTAGGTAGAAAAATCGACATAGGGTCCGGGATCAGTGACCACCGTATCGTCGTTCCAGCTGTCGATGGTACCTGCCTGACTGATGGCCACTGTAGCGAAAACGCCAAGGGCCGTAGTTAGCACTGCTCTTTTCAAATTCATTGTCGCATCTCCTCTTTTATTCTTTTTCCCTCTTTTGGGATATCTGCCGATCATCTTCGATATCTTTTTGCAGAAGACCCCGCTCCATTTGCTCGGTGCTATATCGCAAGAGTGATGCCAGTTGAATAAAACAGGCCTATTTCCCGCTGTAACCGCCTGATGTTAAACGGAAAACTTAAGTAACCGTAAATATGCCAAAAAACGGGCTAGTGACCAGAAACTGGTGAGGTGGTGGTCAGAATATTCGTACCACACTGTATAATGGCACAACGTAGTGGTTAGAGGATGTGAAGGGTAAAGCGGTGGCGGGCAAATGCTGTCCTAATATGGAATAATCAGGGATTATTGGTTCAGAGAACAAAAACAGCCGGACCTGCCATTTTTACTGTCTGGCGACGGGAGCCGCCGGGACCGGGATCAGAAACATCAAAAAGCTTGGGTTTTATTTCTTTTTCTCTTCAACCAGCTTGCCTTTTTCCCAGCGTCCTTCAATATATTTACCTTTGGAAACCGTCAGTTTACCGGAGCCATGGGGCAGACCATCCTGCCATTCACCACTGTAAACTTGCCCCTCTTCAGTAAAACCGGTACCGACCCCGTCGTCACAGTCTCCAACCATGCATTCATCAGCGGCAACGATGGCTGGAAATTGAAGGCTGAAAGCCAGCAGAAAAAGAAAGATGATTTTTTTCATAATGCTCCGGTCTGCTTATTAGTCAGAAAGATCGTTTTTATGATAGCCAACGCAGACCCCTGTTTTTACTTATCACCTGACCAGCCTGATCCCTTTGGGGTCGATGCTGACCAGCCTTTTTTTATAGAGGGCGCCGATGGCTTTTTTGAAGACTTTTTTACTGACCCCGAACAGGGCATAGATCTCTTCCGGCGGACTTTTATCAGTAATTGCAATCCTGCCGCCCCGATCTTTTATTGTCTTAAGAATACCTTTAGAGATATCATCAACTCTTTTGTAGCCCGACGGCTGCAGGCTTAAGTCAATTTTATGGTCTTCGCGGATCTTTTTTATGTAGCCTTTCAACTCCTGACCGATTGAAAGCTTCTGAAACACTTCATTTTTATAAACCATGCCCCCGTGCATCTGGTTGACCACCGCTTTATAGCCCAGGTCGGTCTGGTCATAAATAATAAGATCGACCTCTTCGCCCTCAACATATTCCGGCGGCTGCTGGCTGAGAAATTCATCGAGCTTTGAAGAGGCAACGGTGCGGAAGGTTTCTTCTTCAAGGGTGATAAAAACCACATATGACCTGCCTTCTACCATGCTGACGAGCTGCTCGCTCTTCGGCACAAAGAGATCTTTTGGCATCCCCCAGTCCAGGTAAGCTCCTGACGGTGAACTGGCCACCACCTGCAATTTGGCAAACTGGCCGGCTGTTGCCTTCGGTTTCAGGGTGGTGGCCCGCAGACGATCTTCATTATCAACATAAATAAAGACCTCAACCTCATCTCCGGCCCGGCACTTCTCGGGCACAGATTTGATCGGCAGAAGAATATTCCCTGACTCACCACCATCAAGATAGGCGCCATACTCCCGGAGCCTTTTTACCGTCAATCTATTTATCCTGCCAATCTCTGCCATCTTCTTCCCTGTAGATCATTACGCTTTTGCAGGTGGCCAACAAACTCTATGCCCCAAACTCCGATTCATACCCCACCGTGAACTGACTGGAGGTATTATTGCGGAGGCTTGAAAAATGGGCATTGTTTTTATCAAAGGGACAAACAGGCATCGCACAAGTCTCAAAGCCAAATTTCTGATAAAAGCCGGGATCACCTAAAACAAAGATGGTCTTTGCCTTGATAACCTCCTGCCTCAAGGCAAAGCGCAGCAATTCAGAGCCTACCCCCTGTCTTTGAAACTCCGGCTTCACGGCCAACGGCGCCAGATGCAGGCCACATACCTCGGAGCCGTTAAAGGCTTTCGAAAAAGCAATATAGGCGATGACCCGGTTGGTATGAATAGCCACCCACTCATGCACACCCTTGCCATGCTTGTGGAAATTTTCAACCAGTTTGACTTCATAATTGCTACCAGGGAAGGCCTGCCGCAATAGGGCGGTAGCCTTGGGATAATTTTCAGGGATGAGTTTGCGTATTTTCATTGATTATAGCGTTGATCAATTAACCGAAAAATGGCGGAGAGGGTGGGAGTCGAACCCACGGTACCCTTGCGGGTACACCGGATTTCGAATCCGGCTCATTCGGCCACTCTGACACCTCTCCTTTTTTTCAAGAACTTGCCTACCAGCCTGTTGAGGCTGAAATATAATATCTTATTCAAGCGCTTTCTTGGTCCCTTTCTTGATATCCTTCCCCAACTTTTTAAATCCCTGGCCAATCGCCTTACCGCCCTTCTTAAGCTCCCCGGGGATCTTCTTTGCATCCTGGCCGATCTTTTTACCAACTCCTTTCAAGTCCCGACCAACACCCTTGGCCCCTTTCTTAACATCTCTGGCCCCCTTTTTAGAATCTTTCTTAACGTTCTTGCCTACCTGTTTGGCATCTTTCTTGACGCCACGGAAAGATTCTTTGATCCTGGTCCAGAGCCCTTTTTTCTT
>CBDVDF010000219.1:0-4183 GCA_965372675.1 uncultured Desulfobacterales bacterium | reverse complement strand
TATGTCGCGACCCTTGAACTGGGCGGCCATGCCGACTGGCGCCTACCGAGCAGCGAGGAGCTGCTCGATCTCTATTTTGTTTTCGATTTCGGTAATGCCGGAAAGAATGACAAGCTGAAAAAGATAGAAGGCTTCTACTGGGTTGCCGAAAAAAATGGCACCGGCTATCTCGGTTCCTGGCAGGACACCGAGAGCTGCGAGATCACCCGCCAATTTAACCCCGGCACCCGTGGCGGCTATGTCCTAGCGGTTCGATAGATGTAGCTGATATCTGGTTTTTCGGTGCAGAAATAATGGGTCCATACCGTTGCATACATATAGAGGGCGGCAAGAAAACCTCCTTTTGAAGCACAGAAGACGGCCGCGGCCAAGAAGATCAACATGACATATACATACATGACGTTAGACGAATACTTGTACATGCCCTGTTTGACAAAGGGCCGGTTCCGGTATTCTTCCGGTTTGAAGTGATCTTCCCCGGCAGCCCTTATTATTCCGAAGTATCTTATCACCGAATAGATCGCATAAAGGGCTGGTAAGTGGAGAATGAAAGACAGGGGGTATCTGGCCTGGACAGGAATATCCAGGCTCTGATAGTCGGCGAAACAGACAGCAATTATCGAGAAGAACCTGATAGAGATCAGCAGGAAAAAAATAACGGAAAAAACCTTATAGGCATGATGGCCAAAAACCTTTGAAAGGGCTTTAAAATAAAGCTCTCCCCGCCAACAGAGCCATATATAGACCTGGTGGATGATCGGGGTTATCGTTGCCGTCAGATACCATTCTCTGGTGCTCAGGCCCAACCATCGCCCCGCTGGCACCTCAAAAAGATCATAGGCAAAATAAAAAGAGGTAAACAAGACGGCCAGGATCGATAGCTGCCAGAGCTGCCTTCAAAAAACCGACCGAACCGATTATCAACGGGGTTATTCATCTATATAACCTAACTTAAAAAGTCCCGGTCGACAGGAAAAACTTGGCAGTTTCGTCAGCATTTTCACTACATCTTGAGTGCACATTATTCAATGTTAGAAATATATTAAGAATATTCTTGAGATCGTCGCGGCTATTGAAGAATATTACCCAGTAATTTGGCCAGATCGCTTCTTACGTTCCCACCCCCACCCCAACCACTTGTTTTTATTGATATTATTTCACTTCTCGCCTTGGTACGATTCTTGTAACTCAAATAGGCAATGGCAAGACGCAAATAACCTGAATCCAAGCAATGGACCTGTAGGGCATGTTTGACAACAAGCGGATCAAAACAGCGTTGCTGATACTCTGGACCACCCTCCTGGTAATCGGCCTGGCAACCGCCGCCGCCAAAGGTATTGGCCCCCGTGAGGCCTTGGCAACTTTAAACCATTACCTTGAGGATATGGGGATATGGGGGCCGCTTGCCTACCTGGCCTTCTACTCTATTCGCTCCCTGTTCTTTTTCCCGGCCAGCCTGCTGACCATCGGCGCCGGTGCTCTGTTCGGGCCGGTTCATGGTCTGCTCCTGACCTTGATCGGTGAAAATATCAGCGCCAACCTCTCCTTCCTGGTCGGCCGCTACTTTAAAGGCAACCTCACCAAGTACTTTTCCCCTTCGGCCCGTTTGGCGGAAAAGATCACCTGCTATACCGAAAACAACGGTCTGACCACGGTGATGGTCGCTCGGCTGATCTTCCTGCCCTTTGACCTGGTCAGTTACGGTTCGGGCCTCAGTTGCATCCGGCAGAAAGACTTTGCCCTTGGAACCTTGATCGGCACCATCCCCGGCCTGTTGACTTATACCCTGCTGGGCAGCTCTATGCTTGATCTCAGGTTTCTGGCCGTGGCTGCCATATCCCTGGTCCTCAGCCTATTGATCGGTCATTATCTGAAAAAAAAAGAAATTCTTTCTGATCCTGTTTAAAGATCAGTATTAAAGGGTAAGAATCTCTGTATTCCCGCTATAGCGGGAATTTTTTTGTTGCTAAAAAGCGACTGTCAATATCTTCGCCTCTCTGAGCCTGATAGCTCTGGTCTTTTTTGACCGGAAAAGTGGTTTGAAGGAACCTGCAGGGGTACAGCCAGATGATATTTGCAATCCCATCCTGTATATGCTAAAAACTTTCAGCACACCTTAGCCATTCTGATTTTTGCTCACAGAATCAGGGCCTTTGTCCTGTCTGGAGCCACTGCTCGTTTACAAGGAAAACCATGACAACAGAAAAGATCATCTACACAAAAATCGATGAAGCACCGGCCCTGGCAACCTATTCCCTGCTGCCTGTGCTCCAGGCCTATACCAAAGGCTCAGGTTTTACCATTGAAACGAAGGATATCTCCCTGACCGGCAGGATCATCGCCAACTTCCCCGACAAGCTGAGTGAAGAGCAGAAAATCCCTGATCACCTGGCTGAACTTGGCAAGATGGCCAAACTGCCGGAAACCAATATAATCAAACTGCCGAATATCAGTGCCTCGATCCCACAGTTATTGGCAGCCATCAAGGAGCTGCAGGAGAAGGGTTATGATATCCCGGACTATCCCGAAGAGCCGCAGAACGAGGCCGAAAAAAACCTGTACGCCCGTTTTGCCAAGGTCCTGGGCAGCGCCGTTAACCCGGTCCTGAGAGAAGGAAACTCGGACCGCCGGGCCGCCGCCGCAGTAAAACAGTTCGGCCGCAAGAACCCGCACCGAATGATGAAAGAGTGGCCCACTGTTTCTAAATCCCGGGTCGCGCATATGGACGGCGGGGATTTCTACGGCAGCGAAAACTCGACCACGGTAGATAAAGCCTGCGAGGTCCGGATCGAGTTCATTACCGAAAACGGCACGATCACGGTCCTGAAAGAAAAGACCGCTTTACTGGCCGGTGAAGTTCTGGATTCATCGGTGATGAACGTCAGAGCCCTACGCACCTTCTATAAGGAGCAGATCGCAGAGGCGAAAAGGGACGGTATCTTGCTGTCTCTGCATCTCAAAGCGACCATGATGAAGGTCTCCGACCCGATGATGTTCGGCCATTGTGTTTCGGTCTTCTACCAGGATGTCTTCAGCAAACACGCCGACGTCATCAAGGAACTGGCGGTCAATGTCAACAACGGGGTCAGTGATCTCTACGCCAGAATAGAAAACCTGCCAGAAACGCAACGGGCGGAGATCAAGGCCGACCTTGCTGCCGTTTACCAGAGCAATTGCGAACTGGCGATGGTCGACTCGAGCAAAGGCATCACCAACCTGCATGTCCCTAATAATGTGATCGTCGACGCCTCGATGCCGGTAGTGATCCGGGACGGCGGCAGGATGTGGGGAGCCGATGACAAGTTGCACGACTGCATAGCCATGGTCCCAGACCGCTGTTACGCGACTATTTACCAGGAAGCGATCGAGGACTGCCAGCAGCACGGCGCCTTTGATCCTGGCACCATGGGCAGTGTCGCCAATGTCGGCCTGATGGCCCAGAAGGCCGAGGAGTACGGTTCCCACGACAAGACCTTCCAGGCTCCGGCTAACGGCACGATCCGCATCGTTGACGAGTCCGGAGAGACCCTGCTTACCCAAGCAGTTGAAGAGGGTGATATCTTCAGGTCATGCCAGACCAAGGACGCACCGATCCGGGACTGGGTCAAGCTGGCGGTAAACCGGGCCAAAGCGACCGGCACACCGGCCATTTTCTGGCTGGATGAAAACCGGGGCCACGATGCCGAGATCATCAAAAAGGTTAACAAGTATCTGCCGGAGCACGATACCAGCGGTCTTGAGATCAAAACGATGCAACCGGTAGAGGCGATGCGCTTCTCCCTGGCCAGGATCAGAAAGGGCGAGGATACCATTTCGGTCACCGGCAACGTCCTGCGTGATTACCTCACCGACCTCTTCCCGATCCTCGAGCTGGGTACCAGTGCCAAAATGCTCTCGATCGTACCATTGATGAACGGTGGCGGCCTCTTTGAGACCGGGGCAGGAGGTTCCGCCCCCAAGCATGTCCAGCAGTTTCTCAAAGAGGGCCATCTGCGCTGGGATTCACTCGGTGAGTTCTGTGCCCTGGTCCCATCTTTCGAGCATATCTACAGCACCTTCAAAAATGAAAAAGCCAAACTCCTGGCAGAGACCCTGGACCAGGCGATCGGCACCCATCTCGAAAACCAGAAATCACCTTCCCGCAAGGTCAATGAAATGGATACCCGGGGTAGCCATTTTTACC
>CBDVDF010000218.1:0-4188 GCA_965372675.1 uncultured Desulfobacterales bacterium | reverse complement strand
GTGGGAAGGTCGTTTCAACCGAATGGCCAGGAGTAGCCGGCGGGCCGGCTTTGCCGAGTATCGGACTTATTATTATGGTGGTCGGGAAGTTGACAAACAGGTGCATCTGGGGATTGACCTGGCCTCGACCAAGATGGCGGATATCAAGGCCGCCAATAACGGTGAAGTGGTCTATGCCGATTATCTGGGGATCTATGGTGAGATGGTGATTGTCGACCATGGCCTTGGCGTCTTCTCCCTTTATTCCCATCTCAGTCAAATAAACGCCAGTGTCGGTGATCTGGTCAGCAAAGAAAGTGTTATCGCTCTGAGCGGTGCCACTGGTATGGCCGGCGGCGATCATCTCCATTTCAGTGTCCTGGTCAACGGGGTCTTTGTCGATCCCCTGGAGTGGTGGGACAAGCAATGGCTGAATCTTAATATCCTCAACTTCCTCTAACCATTGTCACAGATCAGAATCCTTCCAGAGAACCTGGCCAACCAGATCGCTGCCGGTGAGGTGGTCGAGAGACCTGCTTCGGTAGTCAAGGAACTGGTTGAGAACGCCATTGATGCCGGAGCCGGCAGGGTGGCAGTCCAGGTTGAGGGTGGCGGCACTTCGTTGATCCGAGTGATCGACGACGGGGTCGGCATGGATCAGGATGATATCCTCCTGAGCCTTGAGCGCCATGCAACCAGTAAGCTGAGCAGGGTTGAGCAACTGGATGATATCAGGACCCTCGGTTTCCGCGGCGAGGCGGTCCCCAGTATTGCCTCGGTTTCACGGCTGACCATTACCTCCAGGCAACCAGACGCCCAACTGGGCAACCGGGTCGAGGTTCGTTTCGGCAAGGTCATGAAAGTCCATGAGATGGGCGGGCAGGCCGGTACGGTGGTCGAGATCAGAGACCTGTTCGGTAATGTTCCGGCCCGCAAGAAATTCCTCAAAACCACCCGCACCGAGCTCTCACATATTGAGGAAACGGTCAGGAATTACGCCCTTGCCAAACCGGGGTTGGCGGTCTCTTATTCGGTAAATGGCCGGGAGATCTTTGCCCTGGCCGCCGTTGATGGCCCGGACGCTCTGGCCCACCGCTTTAAAAGTATTTTGCGAGCTGATCTCCGCGAGGAACTGGTCGAGGTATCTTCCCTGGTCGGGGAGATCGGGATCTCAGGTTTTCTGCTGCCCCCCGGCCATCATCATGGGTCGGTCTCAAGACTTCGGGCCTTTGTCAACGGTCGTCCGGTCCGGGATCGGCTGATAACCCACGCGGTCGCCGAAGGACTGCGGAATTATCTGATGAAAGGCCACCAGCCGGCCGGGGTGTTATTTATTGATCTGCCGCCGGCGGAGGTCGATGTTAATGTTCATCCGGCCAAGCAGGAGATCCGTTTCCACCGCTCCGGAGTTGTCCATCAGCTGATCGTTGCCGCCGTGACCGGGGCGATGACCGAGTTTCAGGCCGGGCTGAAAGATAATGTCTTCGGTGATCACCCTTCTTCGCCAGCAGCTCCTGCCGTGCCGGCAGAAGTTGCTCAACCCCAGGGTCGGCAAGAGCGCTTTCATCCCTCCCCAAGTCCCGCCACTTTCCCGATTGGTAAAAAATCAAGTGACTTTCAGGGGCACTTTCGTGATAGGGTTAATAATATCCCGATCAGCAAGGATGTTTCAGAGCCTGTCACTCCCTATGCTACGGATGATGGGTCGGGCAGTTTCCCCGGTAGCTTGAAGGTTATCGGTCAGTTTCTCGATACCTATATATTTTGCGAGGCTGAGAACGGCCTGGTGGTGATCGATCAACACGCGGCCCAGGAAAGACTGATCTTTGAAAGGTTGAAGAAAGAGTTTGTCGGCGGCGGGGTCAGTAGTCAGGCCCTGCTTTTCCCGGAGACCCTGGAACTTGGCGCCGAGGAGATCGCTATCCTCGAGGCCAGCGCTGAAGAGATCTCCGGACTGGGGCTGGATATTCGGGAATTCGGCGGCAACACCTATGTGATTAAGGCGGTCCCGGCTATCATGTCCCATCTGCCGGTAGTTGAGATATTTAGCGGTATTCTTGACCAGTTCGCCGGGATTAGCGGCAGGGACAGGAAAAGCAGCGGCCGGCGCTTGGACAGTGTTCTGTCTGTTATCGCCTGTAAGGCGGCGATCAAGGCCAATCAGGCCCTCAGTCACGCCGAGATGCAAGGGTTGCTTGACGAGATGTACAAGAATGATGTCTTCTCGCATTGTCCGCATGGTCGGCCGGTGGTCAGAAGGTTTTCGGTTTCTGAAATTAAAAAGTGGTTTCACCGCACCTGAATATGGTCAGAAAGGAGTAAAATGGCTCAACCCGGCCTCTACATCCAGCTTTTCAGTATCCATGGCTTGATCAGGGGCACGGCCCCGGAACTGGGGTTTGATGCCGATACCGGTGGTCAGGTCAAATATGTTTTGGAACTGGCCAGGTATCTGGGAGAACATCCGGATGTGGCCCAGGTTGATCTGGTGACCAGAATTATTCAGGATAAAAGGCTCTCAAGTGATTACAGCCGCAAGATCGAGCCTCTTTCCGATAAGGCGCGGATTGTCAGGATTCAGTGCGGTGGGCGTCGTTACATCAGAAAGGAGCTGCTCTGGTCGCATCTGCATGAGTTTGTCGATAAGACCCTTAAGTTCATCAAGGTCGATGCCGGCGGCCGGGTGCCCGACATTTTTCATGGCCATTACGCTGATGGCGGTTATGTAGCCGGAGAGTTGGCCAATATCTTCGGGACACCGTTCATCTTTACCGGCCACTCGATGGGCCGCCACAAGAAGAACAAGCTCCTGGCCGATGGTTTTAGCGAAGAAGAGATCAATCGTCGCTATCACATTGATCATCGGATCGCGGTAGAAGAGCAGGTCATCCAGGATGCTGAACAGATAATCGTCAGCACCGATCATGAGATCAGCAATCAGTATGCCCTTTACGAAAACTTCCCGGCCGGATCTTTCAACGTTATTCCTCCCGGCATCGATGTCGAGACCTTTCACCCCTATTATAATTCCCAGCTGGACGCGGACAGTGAAAGCGAGGCTTCCAAACAGGCTCGAATTGTTCTGGTCGATGAGCTGAACCGCTTCTGGGTCGCACCCGAAAAGCCGTTCATCCTGGCCCTGTGCCGTCCGGATCAGCGCAAGAACATCCAGGGCCTGATCAAGGCATATGGCGAAGACAAGGAACTGCAGGCCATCGCCAACCTGGCGATCTTTGCCGGGATCAGAAAAGATATCGGCCTTATGGAGGAAAATGAACGGCTCGTCCTGACCGAAATGCTTCTGCTGATGGATCGGTACGATCTCTACGGTAAACTGGCGATCCCCAAGAAGCATGATTTTACCACCGAGGTTCCGGAGCTGTACAGGCTATGTGCGACCAGTCATGGGGTGTTCGTTAATCCGGCCCTGGTTGAGCCGTTCGGCTTGACTCTGATCGAGGCCGCTTCATGCGGGGTGCCGATTGTTGCCACCCGGGACGGGGGGCCGACCGACATCATCGGCAACTGTCAGAACGGTATTCTGGTCGATCCGTCGGACAATCTGCAGATCGCTGCGGCCTGCCGTGAAATAATGGTCGATCATGAAAAGTGGAGTGCTTTTTCGCGGAACGGGGTGAACGGGGTCAGGAAGCATTATGTCTGGGACAGCCATTGCCGGCAGACCGTTGAGCTGATCGATAGGGTCATTAAGGAAATGCCTGTTTCCGGCCAGGACCAGCAGATCGGCAGCGGGGCCGGTTTCGGGCATCTGTTGACCAAGGTCAGGCGCCTGCTGATCACCGACATCGATAATACCCTGGTGGGAGATGACGATGCCATGGCAGAACTGCTGGGCATTCTGGCCAGAAACCGTGACAAGGTCAGTTGGGGGGTGGCGACCGGTCGTTGTCTAAATCGGGCCCTGGAGGCTTTGGCTGAATCGGAAGTTCCTGCCCCCGATATCATCATCTCTTCGGTCGGTACCGAGATCTATTACGGTCCGGAATTTAAGGCTGACCGGGGTTGGAGCCAGCACCTTGCCTATAAGTGGGAGCCGGAATTGATCAGGTCTGCCCTCGGTGAGCTTGATTTTCTCTACACCCAGGACGAGGAAGAGCAGAGGGCTTTCAAGATCAGCTATCTGATGAAAGACGACCAGGAATACATCGCCCGGGTCCATCAGGTTCTTCAGGATCTTGGCCTCTCCTA
>CBDVDF010000217.1:0-4189 GCA_965372675.1 uncultured Desulfobacterales bacterium | reverse complement strand
TTTTGAATATCGAATATCGAACAAGGAATAATGAATGATGAAGGGCGGAAGATTTCTTAAATAAGAAAGTACCTTCTTTCGATATTCGAAATTCCTTGTTCAATATTCTGCGGTTTATGTAGTTCTGAACCGGCTAATGTCGGCATACTTGATTCTCAACCCTCTTCAAGCCACTGCTTGGCTTTGTCCTTATCGCGAAACACCTTCAGCTGAATCGGGACCTTCCTCAGCTTGCCGATGATCTCAAACATTCTCGATAAGCCGAAAGCCATATCTCCGGGGGAATAAAGGGCGGTTTTCCCTCCCTCTCGCGCCTTGCCGAAGCGCGGCGATAAACTGGCCAATTTTTCGACATGTTCCGTGGTTAAGTTTGCCACCGAACCGTTACTGCAATCCCAGAAGACATTCCTGGTTGGCGCCTCTGCGTACAGGCCTTTAATGGCCGCACCGACCTCTTCAAAGGTTGCTTCTCCATTGATGGTAAAGGTGGTCAGCTGTTTTGATTGGTCTATTTGTTTGCTGATCGGCATATGATTAATCCCGTAATTTTATCTTGATAGGTAATTATATGCATAATAAGAATTGTTATTCAAGATAATTGCGATTGGCTTTAACCCCGGCATAAACCCCGATCAGGCTGCCGACAAAGCTCAGCAGGTAGGCGGTCATCATCCCGAATGGCTCACCAAGGAACCAGCCTCCCCAACTGAAAATGGTGATGCTGGAAAGCAGAACTATCTTTTTCATTTTTCCTCCGAACAGATCGCCGCCCTGAGAAATTCACGATTGAGGCGGGCGATGTTTCTTATCGAGAGGCCTTTGGGGCAGACGGCCTCACATTCCTTTTCGTTGCCGCAGTTACCAAAACCGAGCTCGTCCATTTTCCGAACCATGGCCAGGGCGCGTTGGCTTCGTTCCGGTTGGCCCTGGGGGAGCAGGGCCAGTTGTGAGATCTTGGCGCTGACAAAGAGCATGGCGGCCGCGTTGGGGCAGGCGGCCACACAGGCCCCGCAGCCGATGCATTCGGCACTGTTCATGGCCTGCTCAGCAATGTCCCGGGGAACCGCAACAGCGTTGGCATCCGGCGCGGAACCGGTATTCACCGAAACATAACCGCCTTCCTGGATGATCTTGTCGAAGGGGCTACGGTCGATTACCAGATCTTTTTCGAGTTTAAAGGCCCGGGCCCGGAAGGGTTCTATCACCAGGGTATCGCCGTCTTTGAAGTGGCGCATATGGAGCTGGCAGAGGGTGGTCCTTTTCTCGGGGCCGTGGGGGATGCCATTGACCACCGCCCCGCAGCTACCGCAGATCCCCTCCCGGCAATCGTGGTCGAATGCCACCGGTTCTTCTCCCTCTCTGGTGAGCTTTTCATTAAGGATGTCAAGCATTTCCATAAATGAGCTGTCGGTGGAGATCGGGCCGGATTTGTAGGTTTTGAAAGTGCCTTGCTGGTTGGGGCCGGCCTGTCGCCAGATCTTCAGGGTCAGGTTGATGGTCACTTGTAGCTCCTCCGGGTCGGCTTGACATTTTCAAAGACCAGCGCTTCTTTATGCAAGATGGGGCTGGCCTTTTCCCGGTATTCCCAGACCGCTACATGGGAGTAATTATCATCGTCACGCAGGGCCTCGTGCTCATCGCTCTGGCTTTCCTCGCGCAGGTGACAGCCGCATGACTCTTCCCGCTGCAGGGCGTCCTCGACCATCAGTTCGGCAAATTCCATAAAATCAGCTGTGCGGCCGGCCCTTTCCAGAGACTGGTTGAGATCTTTGCCCTTGCCGGGGACCAGAACATTATTCCAGAACTCTTGGCGGAGTTCCGGGATCCTGGCCAGGGCTTTTTCAAGACCGGTTCGGTTTCTGGCCATGCCGCAATGATCCCACATCAGCAGGCCGAGTTGCCGGTGAAAATCGTCGACGGTCCGGCTGCCTTTGATCGAGAGTAACTTGTCGGTCCGGACCGTGGCCTCCTGTTCGGCGTGGTCGAAGAGCGGATGATCGGTGCCGAGCGGCTCGCTGGTGGTTTTGGCCAGATAGTCGCCGATCGTCGTCGGCAGGATGAAATAACCATCGGCCAAGCCCTGCATCAGGGCGCTGGCACCTAACCTGTTGGCACCGTGGTCGGAAAAGTTGGTCTCGCCCAGGGCATAGAGGCCGGGGATACTGGTCATCAGGTTGTAATCAACCCAGAGGCCGCCCATGCTGTAATGGACTGCCGGGTAGATCTTCATCGGCTCCAGGGTCGGGTCGCTGGCGGTGATCCTCTCATACATCTCGAAAAGATTACCGTATTTCTGGCGGATGTTGTCGATGCCGTGGTCTTTGATGGCCTCAGCGAAATCAAGATAGACGGCCAGGCCGGTATCGCCGACCCCCTTGTCGAGGTCGCATTGTTCCTTGGCGTTACGGGAAGCAACATCACGCGGCACCAGATTTCCGAAAGCCGGATATTTTTTCTCCAGGTAATAGTCGCGTTCCGCTTCGGGGATCTCCGCCGGTGGTCGGTTGTCATCTTTTCGGCCCGGCACCCAGACCCGGCCGTCGTTACGGAGACTTTCACTCATCAGGGTCAGTTTGGACTGGTGCTCCCCGTGGACCGGGATGCAGGTCGGATGGATCTGCACAAAGCAGGGATTGGCGAAACCTGCCCCCTGTTTATAGGCGCGCCAGGCGGCAGAGACGTTGGATGACATGGCGTTGGTCGAGAGAAAATAAACGTTACCATAGCCGCCGGTGGCCAGGACCACGGCGTGGGCCGAATGTCTTTCAAGGTCTCCGGTCAGCATGTTGCGGGTGATGATGCCCCGGGCCTGACCGTCAACTACGACCAGTTCGAGCATTTCCCGGCGCGAGAAGATCTCGACCTGGCCTTTTTTGACCTGGCGCATCAGGGCCCCATAGGCGCCCAGCAGCAGTTGCTGGCCGGTCTGGCCCCTGGCGTAGAAGGTCCTTGAGACCTGGGCCCCTCCGAATGAACGGTTGGCCAGCTGGCCGCCGTATTCCCGGGCAAAGGGGACACCCTGGGCCACGGCCTGGTCGATGATATTGTTACTGAGCTGGGCCAGCCGGTAAACGTTGGCTTCCCTGGCCCGGAAATCGCCCCCTTTGATGGTATCGTGGAACAGCCGGGAGATCGAGTCGCCATCATTCTGGTAGTTTTTTGCAGCATTGATGCCGCCCTGGGCGGCGATCGAATGGCCTCTTCTGGGGCTGTCCTGCAGGCAGAAGTTTTTGATGTTGTAGCCCATCTCGGCCAGGGTGGCCGCTGCCGAGGCACCGGCCAGGCCGCCGCCGACCACGATTATATCGTATTTGCGCTTGTTGGCCGGGTTGACCAGTTTGCAAGCCAGGCGATGGCGGTCCCACTTCTCAGCCAGCGGGCCTGGCGGGATCTTGGCGTCAAGCTTCATAGGACTCTTTCCTCTCTACCTAAGGAACTCCGGCCAGCTCAGGGCCAGGATCGGGATCATTATAAAGGTTATACCGGTCAGCAGACTGATCAGCAGGGTGATCAGCCGGATCGATCTGTTGTATTTAGGGTGGTTCAGACCCAGGGTCTGGAAGAAACTCCAGAAACCGTGGCTGATATGCAGGGTGAGGGCCAACAGGCAGAAGATATAGAAGAAGCCGGAGATCGGTCGGGAAAGATTGTCCCGGACCAGATCGCTCACCGTACTGTATTCCCCGAAATGGAAGCGGGCCAGGTGGTGGAAGATAAAGACCAGGATCAGCAGGCCGGTATAGGGCATGGTCCGAGCGGCAAAGGTCCAGTTGCCGGCATTGGCCTTGACCTCATAAGGATCCGGCCTGGCCTCCAGATTTGCAAAGAACAGGGCAAGACCGAACCAGACATGCAGCGTGAAAATGGCCAGCAGGCCGGTTTCGAGTACTGGCAGAAGAGGCCCTAAAGAATGGAGGTGGGCCGCATATGAGTTGAAGGTTTCCCGGCCCAGGAAAGAAGTGGCGTTACCGGCCAGGTGAGCGAGCAGAAAGAAGGCCAGCCCCAGGCCGCTGGCGGCCATGACGGTTTTTTTGCCGATAGATGACTTGAGGGTGCTGGTCAGCCAGCTCATGGGGTTGCACCTGAGAGGAATAAATAATAATAATCTTTACTTGCTATGTTTTATAACATACCTGAATCATTGACGGAAAGATTATCTGGGCAATTGCTTCACCATCAAGCTTTTTCC
>CBDVDF010000216.1:0-4197 GCA_965372675.1 uncultured Desulfobacterales bacterium | reverse complement strand
TGATTGCGACGATCAGGGCTGGAATGATCATCTTCACCTTGCGGAAAAAGGCCAGCATCAGCAAAAATATCACCAGCATGGCCAGGGGGGCGGAGACCGCCATCTGGACAAACATCTCCTCCCCGAAGGTGTCTTCCGCCACCGGCAGTCCGGTTATATAGAACTGATCACCATTGGCCGAGTCATACTTTTCGATCTTCTCAAGCAGCCTCTTGCGGACCTGGGAGGAAAAATCCTTCTGGGAGACCGGGATATATATTCCCATCGCCCGCATGTCCTCGGAGACCAGGGTCCCCTTGAGAAGCGGGTTGTTCATCGCCAGGTCACGGATCCTCTCAACCTCATCGGTGTTAGAGGGAGGATTCTTCATCAACCAGTCAAAGCGAACCTGACCCAGACCGGCCTGTTCGATGGCATCAACAGTGCCGGGGGAGATCAGGTTGGCGGTAATCACCCTTTTCTCCGGGTCATCCAGATCCTGCATGTCCCGAACGAATTCGGTAAGTTCGTGAACTCTGGTCAGGGTTTCAATATTGAAAACGCCGAACGGGTTGAGCTCGTTGACCACCCCCAGCACCACAAAGTCGTTAAGGCTGAACTCCTGCTTGATCTGGTTGTGAAAGACCCGGGCCTCTTCATGCTCTTCAAGCATGTTCTCGGGATCGGTATCAACCCGAACCTTTACCATCATGGAAGCCAGTAGCAGGGTGCAGATGAGCAGAACCGCTGTAACCGTTTTCGGCCTATTGATCGAAAAATTGATTAAAGAACCGCCTTTCATAATTCAACTCCTTAAAGCACATTGTGTGGATAGAAAATGATCAATGTCAAGAAATAGCAGGGGGAGGGATAGCAAAGGTTTTCAGCCGGCACCCCGAAGGATGACGCAGCCAACCCGGAGAAGGGGCGATCGACAACAGGGAGGACTATTCTTTACAGAAGAGATCTCTCATTTTGGCGATCAGGTCAAGGACCCTTTTGTCTTCTATCTTGTTGTAGATGAAGTTGGCGTCTTTTCTGGAACTGATAATGCCCTGGTTGCGCAAGATGGAGAGATGCTGGGAGACATTGGCATTGGTGGTCTGGACCTCCTCACGAATATCGCCGACCGCCAGTTCCTGCTCCTGTAAGAGGCAGAGGATCTTCAACCTTATCGGGTGAGACATGGTCTTGAGCAAAGCCGCGATATTTTTTATGTGATCGTCTTCCATCTTCAAACCCCAGCTATTTCAGCTTTTAATTTAATACCAACATGCTCACATGTCAAAGTTTTTCCCGCACTACGGCTTTTTAACTATCCAGTTCTCAAGAACTTATAATTTCGAATTTAATTACCTTCTTACATAATGTAAAGAGAAATCCCCGCTACAGGTCAACCCCTTGCCGCTTACCTGACCAGTTCGCTGACCCCCACCAGAACGGCCCGGCTGGATATCTCCCGACCCAACTCCTTCAGGGCCTGCAGGGTTTCCGGATAAGGGTGGCCAATAGCTATGGCCTGACCCCGCCGCTCGGCTATATCGAGAAGTTTTCGCAACTGGATCTTGATCTTTTGCCGATCCCGAACATTGTCCAGAAAAACATGCCTCTTGGCAGTCCTGATCCCCATTTCCCTGGCTATCCTGAAGCCAACACTGTTCTGGGAGGTTCTGCTGTCAAGGAAGAACATCTCACCGGTACGGAACAGTTTCATAAAGACCTTAACCGCCTCAGCATTCTGGGTGAATCTGGAGCCCATATGGTTGTTGACCCCCGCAGCAAAGGGAACCGCAGCCACATTTGCCGCGAAGATCTTCCTGATCTCCCGACGTCCCATGTTGATGGTAACTTTACCGGGACCAGGATCCCACTTTGGATCAGACGCCTCCATCGGAAAATGCAGCAGCACATCCCGGCCCAGACGGTGTGCTTTATAGGCCTGATCCTTGGTATAGGGGCCAAAGGGCAGGAAGGCAAAGGAAAGGTCCAGATCCAGATCAATGAGCCTGTTACAGGTCTTCTTCTGGTAGCCCATATCATCAATGACGATAGCGATACGAGGCCGCTCTTTGTTAATCTCCCTATCACCGTCAGGCCGGGAATGGTCTTTCTTGGCCGGGGTATCGATGATCACCGGCTCGACATGAACACCTGTCTCCTCGTAGCTGATCGGTGGGCCATCGCCAGTGCCTATAACATCCTCACTCTGGACCGGCAAGGGCTCCTTTTGCGGCTGAACAACAATGAAAAAGAATGCTCCGGTCAAGGCAATAAATACAGCAACCACCAGGGACGAATAGGGAAAGGATCTTTTCTTCTTCTGTTTGGGCCTTCTCTTCTTTCTTTTGGTTTTATTGGTAGCCATTATAAGAATATATTTTCCTGCCGATCACCGGCGTGTTTAATAAAAGAATCACAAATTTGGGTAAACAAGGGAATGGGACCGTAAAGCTCACTTATCACGACTCAGCACATAACCGGCCAGACCGGCCAGGATCTGCCGCTCCTTCCCTTCCCCGAAAGAGCTGGAGAGTGCCTCCAGCCCGGTCTTGACCAGTTCTGCCGCCTGTTCTCCGGCAGAAGCAAACCCACCTGCCTTGTCGATCAGGCTCTTTGCCTCCGCAAAATGCTGCGGCCTGGTTTCCGGCCCTGAGGCAAGGATCTTCTCAAGGGCCAGGCGGTCTTCATCCGCAGCCTGCCGGAGGGCATGGATCAGCGGCAAAGTCATTTTACCTTCAACCAGGTCATTGCCTACCGCCTTGCCGGTCTTTTCCGGATCACCCTGGTAGTCAAGCAGGTCATCTACTATCTGGAAAGCCAGGCCGATGTTCTCCCCGTACAACCTGACCGCCTGCCGTTGTTCGTCGCTGCCTCCGCCCTTAAGAACTCCGGCCTCACAGGCAGCGGCGATCAGAGCCCCGGTCTTACCTGATGCCACCCTGAAATAATTTTCTTCTGAGGGATTCCGCTCCTCGGCATTCTTCATCTGAAGAAATTCAGATTCTATCATCGCCGAGACCGCTCGACCGGCAACAGCAACCGCTTCGGGACCACCATCCTCCCCTGCCAGAGTCATGGCCCGGCTGTGCAGATAGTCCCCGGCCAGGATGACCGGGGAGACCCCCCAAACCACGTTTGCAGCCGGCTTGCCGCGCCGGAGTTCAGCTCGGTCGATCACATCATCATGAAGGAGACTCGCCGCGTGGAGATATTCGAAAACAACCGCCAGTTTCATGGTGCTATCAGGATCCGGGATCCCACCACCGGTGGTCAGCGCGCAACAGAGGAGGGTCAACTGTGGCCTGATCCTCTTGCCACCATTAAAGACCGCGTGGTGGAGGATCTCAGTTAACGACTGGTCCCCCACCGCAGCCAGATCCGCCTGCATGGCTTGATCAACCCCAGCTGCCGCTGCCTTGAAAAAACCCATCAGCTCTTGCGTATCCACCAACCAATATCCTCGACAATCATTTTTAAGAAGCTGGTATTTCCAGCAGAGAGGGTAAGGGTAACACCCAAATGTAATTGTTCAGCAGGGCTCCAGATGTGTATAAGCAGGCTGACGAGCTATATAGGCATATGCGAGTCGGCCTGATCATGCGCAGGTAGCGAGCACCCCAATGGCACTTCCTTCGAGGCGCCTGCGAGACTCCGGATGGGGTGCTGCTGAACAATTACAAAGACTGATCCTAAAAGGCCGGATCACAAAATGCAATACCAGCGATCACTTTTCCTGCCAGAATTTCTCGATATCGGCCAGACTTCTGGTCACCGGACTGGCAGGCAGACTGCCGAGAAATTTTCTTCCATAGCCCTTGGCGAACAACCTGCCGTCGAGGATCGCCAACACCCCGCGGTCGGAGGCAGACCTCATCAACCGACCAACCCCCTGTCGCAGGGAAAGAATGGCCCTGGGCACCTGGTAGTCAAAGAACGGATTGCCGCCTGCTTCCCTGACCCGGTTGACCCGGGCCCGGACCACCGGATCACTGGGCACCTCAAAAGGCAGCTTGTCTATGATAACGCAACTCAGCGCCTCACCCGGAACATCAACCCCCTCCCAGAATGAAGCGACCGCCAGCAACACGGAGTGAACGTCATTGCAGAACTTGTCGAGCAGCACCGCTCGCGGCGCACTACCCTGAATCAGGACAGGGAAGGCACGTCTGTCCCGCAGATAGTCGCCGGCATCGTGCATGGCGGCAAGACTGGTGAACA
>CBDVDF010000215.1:0-4219 GCA_965372675.1 uncultured Desulfobacterales bacterium | reverse complement strand
CCCTTCGACCAGTCCGGCCAGGGCCAGCAAAAAGACCATAACAATAACCTTGGCCACGCCCCGTCCACCCCAACCGGCATACTTAAGATGCGGACCAGCCCCAGTAACCACCTTGCCTGCCTGCACCTCCGAAAGCGACTGCCAGTCAGCCAGCCCTTTCCGCCAGACCAGGGTCTCACCGCTGATCACCCCGTCCGCAACTGCCTTATCGAACTGCTGCTGGGCCAGAGGACCGATCTTTTCATTGCCGGCTGCATAGTACCATTTGTTTTTTGCCTCTACGACCGGCCCAACCTGATCAAGAGACTGCCACTCACTCATCCCCTTGTGCCACACCAAGGTTTCCAGGCTGACCGTGCCATTGTTGACCAGTTCATCGAATTGTCCCTGAGATAAGGGTCCTACTTTCTCCGTGCCAGCTGCATAATACCACTTTTGGGTCTTGGCGGTTGCCTCAGCCATAAACGCAGAGTTGCATTGCGGACAGCGCACCGTTTTCCCGGCGAGATCATCGCGAAGCTTAGCTTTGCTATTGCAGTCAGGACAAATGACTATCATTTTCCCCCCCATCTCCTTAATAAAGAAAACCCTGGCAGATTGACCCCCTTAACTACCAGGAAGTCGATAACATATCATGATTTTCAATACTTTCATGAAAATTTTTCTCAACCATAAAAAAAAATTCGCCAGCCGGGCCGAAGCCATTTATATTTAATAGCCGTAAGAACCCTGATCTTCCAAACAAAAACAGCAAGGAATACAAATGCCTGAACTGCCGGAAGTAGAAGTGATCAGCCGTGGTCTGGCGCCCCATCTTGAAGGGCGCCGACTGGTCAGGGCAATATTTGGAGCAAAAAAACTCCGGCTGCCGATGCCGGATGAAGAACAAACGGCTTTACTGGTCGGCAAGACCATCCGCCTGGTACAGCGCCGGGCCAAGTATATTGTCATCGTTCTGGAAAATTCGGCAAAAATTCTCATTCACCTGGGCATGACCGGCCGCTTGGGTATTTTGCCTGGAAAAAAAGCCCTGGGCAACCATGATCATGCCCGCTGGCTGCTGGACAACAAACTTGAGCTGCGCTTCAACGACACCCGCCGCTTCGGATCGATCCAAGTGTTAGGGCCGAATGATGATCTGGACAGTTTTTTTGCCGGACAGGGGCCGGACCCATTCTGGGAGGAATTTTCCGGCCAATATTTAAAAAACCTGGCCACAAAACGCTCCCTGCCGGTCAAAAACTTCCTGATGGACAACCGGGTGGTGACCGGGATCGGTAATATTTACGCCAGCGAGACCCTGTTCAGGGCAGGAATAAACCCGAAAAGACCGGTCAAGGGAATCTCCCTGGCCGATTGGCAGCTAATAGTTGAGCAAAGCAGAGAAGTTCTTAAGGAAGCTATAAGCTGTGGCGGCAGCACCATTTCCGACTATGTGAACAGCAGTGGTGAAAAAGGTTATTTCCAGACCAGGCTGCAGGTTTATGGCCGCAATGGCCAGCCCTGTCCAGTTTGCGACACACCGATCAGCAAGACCAAGCTGGGCGGCAGGGCCTCTTTCTTCTGCCCCGTCTGTCAACCTGAGGCTGCTAAAACCCCTTCTGAATGAAAAGAGACCGGCAGGGACAGCTGCCGACTTAACTTCAGCAACAGCTCCGCCGCTGCCCGCAACTGGGCCCGGTCATGGTCTAAAGTTACCGAGAACCTGAGCCGAGCAGCCCCTTCCGGTACGGTTGGAGGACGGACTGCCGTAACATAAACACCATGGCGACGAAATTCTTCGGCCATCTCAACGGCCTGCCTGCTGCCGCCGATCAGCACCGGCACGATCTGCGAAGGTCCGGGTTCTCCCGGCAAACCAGCCTCCTGCAAACTCTTCTTGAAATATCCGCTGTTCTCGAAAAGCTTTGCCCGTAATTCAGGCTCTGCCTCGATCAATTTGACGGCCGCCAGCGAAGATGCCGCCACACCGGGGGGAAGAGCGGTTGAATAGATAAAGCTCCGGGCCCGATTGACCAGGTACTCTTTCAAGAGCCGGGAACCGGCAATATAAGCCCCATAACTTCCCAGGGCCTTGCTGAAGGTCCCCATTGCCACCTCGACCTCGCTTTCCAGGCCATCCTCCTGGATAACTCCGCCGCCATTGGCCCCGAAGATCCCGGTCGCATGCGCCTCATCCACCATCAGCATACAGGAGTAACGATTCTTAAGCTCCACCACTCCAACCAACGGGCAACGATCACCGTCCATGCTGTAGATCGATTCGACAACGATAAGAGCCCGGTTGCCGCCGCCCCGCTCTTTTTTCAAACAATCTTCAAGATGGTCCAGATCATTATGCCGAAAACGGACCAAACGGGCCCCGGACAACCGACAGCCGTCGTAGATACTGGCATGATTCAAACGGTCGGAGAAGATCAGATCTCCCCTGCCGACCAGGGCCGGGATCACCCCGACATTGGCCATGTACCCACTACCGAAAAGCAGGGCCGCCTCCTGGTTCTTCAAGCTGGCAACCCTCTCCTCCAGTTCATGGAACAGCGGCAGATCGCCGCTCATCAAGCGGGCACCACCGGCACCGGCGCCATAATCTTCAAGAGCTTTACAAGCGGCTTCTCTTAGTTCGGAACGGGAGGATAAGGCCAGATAATCGTTGGAAGAAAAATCAACCGGCTTTGAACCGTCGGCTGATCTCTTTAGCGGTGAAAGGCGACGGTAATTGCCACTATCGCGTCTTTCCTGCAGCCATTGGCTCAAATAGTCCATATCTTCTGCATTTCTTCGACAAAATGTCTGTCTTCTTCCGGCAAACGCCCGCGCTGGGTAAGGTAGCCGCCGATCATCATCCCATCGGCTCCGGCCATAAAAGCCATGGCCAGAGAATCACCGAAGACCTCTTCCCGACCGGCAGCCAATCTTATCGGCGCCTCGGGATTGATCAACCTGTAGAGCGCTATGGACTTGAGGATCTCGGCCATCGTCAATGGGGGCAGCTTCTCAAACGGGGTGCCGGGCAACGGGATCAGAACATTGATCGGGATAGATTCCACGGCCAGTTCCCGCAAGGTAAGGGCCATCGATATCCGGTCTTCTTCACTCTCGCCAAGGCCGAATATGCCACCGGCACAGACTTCGACCCCGACCTCGTGACAGGCCCGGATCGTCTCGACTCGTTCCTCAAAACCATGGGTTGAGACCACATTCGAGAAGAATTCCCTTGAGGTCTCCAGATTATGATGATAACGACTGACCCCGGCCTCCTTAAGGATGGTCAGCTCTTCCACACCCAGGATTCCCAGGGAAGCACAAACCTTGATCCCTACTTCATCCCTGATCGCCGCGGCCAGTTCCGCGACCGGCTCGACCTGCTCAGGATTCATACCCCGACCGCTGGTCACCAGAGAGAAACGACTGGCTCCGATCCGCTTCGCCTCAGCGGCAGCCTCCAAGACTTCCCGCCGATCTTTAAGCGGATAGACCGGGCAGTCGGTTTCATAATGGGCGGACTGGACACAGAAGCGGCAGTCTTCACTGCATTTACCGGATTTGGCATTGATAATGCTGCACAGTGAAACCTGCTGGGCCCGATTAGCCAGCTTCTTCTCAAGGGCCAGGGCCATCAGCTCCCGAAGAGGCATCTTCCGTAAACCGTTTATCTCTGTAGAGGTGATCATTTCTTTTTAAACCCGAACACCCCGCCCCTGGTTCCTTTGGCAAAAGCGGGAGTGCGACTGCCTTTAGACTTTTTTCGGCCCCGACCAGACGGTTTAGTCAGCTTCTTACCTGACCGCGGGAGATCCAGATTCACCGCCTTAACCACAGGGCCACCGGTCGATTCCTGATAAACCTGAAAGAAAGACAAGCCCTCTTTAAAATAGCTCTTTTTACTCAGCCAGACCGGCCAATTCTCTTTTGCCGAATTAGCAATAAAAACCGGCAGATTGAGCAGCAATGTGGCAATGGCCTCTTTCTGGGCCCGTTTAATATTGAGATGCTTAAGGTTCTGACTGACCTTGTCCCGGACCTTTCTGTTGAGCCCGCCACCCTTGACAGGAGTATTCAGCAGATCAAACTCCTGCAGAGCCCACGGTAACAGCAACAGGGCAAACAAGAATGATTCGGGCAACCGACCACCAGCCAACTGCAACCGGTCAGCAACGGCCAGGCAGGAGACTAGCAGCTTCCGACTCTCTGCGGAGATCTCCTTGCTATAAAAAGG
>CBDVDF010000214.1:0-4236 GCA_965372675.1 uncultured Desulfobacterales bacterium | reverse complement strand
TTCTTTGGTGTCGCCTTTATTAATGCGACGTTATATGCCCCAGTAAGACCCTTAAATATCTGGAAGATGGGTGGGCCATACCTTCCGATCATAATGTCTTCTTCCACGCAGAATTTTCTAGCAAGATCCCTAGGAATATATGTCTTGTAGTCGTTAGTGCGGTAGTCTCTGATCTGTATCAGTCTGATGTAACCTGGTTTTGGTGAAAAAACGAATACCGACCGAGGCGGCTGAGAACCGCCTACGAAAGAGATCATCTGGCCAACAGTTGACATTGTCCAAGTTTCTGGGAGAGTAATCATAATTCTAAATATCCTGTTACTTACAGCTTTCTCGACGCTCAAATTTGGTCAAACAAAGGTTTTCAAGACTAAATTAACTGATGTTGTATTCATATCTTCTTTCCCCGCCCCTTGCTTTCCGTCTTTTGCGCCAGCGTCTGGGTTGCTTTCACCACCCGATCAAAATCCGATTCGATCTTCTGGGTCCGGTTGAACTCGGCATATTCGGCCTGCGCCTTCTCAATGGCCTGGGCCTTGCTGATGATGCCCTTATCCGTCAACAGCCGGTATTCATTGAAGCCCAGGAACTTGTCCACACTCTGGGCCATATCGTCCATGGTCATCTGCAGGCGGTTTTCGATGATGTTCTCGATATAGTCGAAAAATCCCGAGATGGTGCGTTCCAACCGCTTGATCTCCGGCTCGCCCAGATAGTTCTTGGCCACCGTCACATCGGAGGCCAGCACCCGGCCACGGGGCGCATTCTTCCAGGAGAGCAGGCCCATGGCCGGGGCATTGCGGTCGGCTTTGTCGTGGATGATCTCGGCAGCGGTCTGGCCGGTAATGGCGTAGTGGAACTTATTCTGCACCATGGCATAGAAGTTCTGGGTGATCTCCGCTCTCGGATCGTAATCCACGCTGCACTCGGCGAAGATGTCGGTGATCTGCTGGTAGATCCGGCGTTCGCTGGCCCGGATGGAGCGGACCCGCTCCAGAAGTTCCTGAAAGTAGTCTTCGCCGAACACCTGCTGGCCCTGCTTAAGGCGCTCGTCGTCGATCACGAAGCCTTTTTTGATGTACTCCTTGAGGATCTGCGTGGCCCAGATACGGAACTGAGTAGCACGTTTGGAGTTGACTCGATAGCCGACGGCGATGATGGCGTCGAGGTTGTAGTAGTCGATGCTTCGCTGGACACTACGCCCCCCCTCGGTTTGAACTGTTTCCATTTTGGAAACAGTTGCCTCACGGTCAAGTTCACCGCTCTCGAAGATATTTTTCAGTTGTTTGGAGATTCCCGGGGTTTGCACGCCGAACAGCTCAGCGATTTGGGCGAGCGGCAGCCAAAGAGTCTCACAATGAATCAGCACTTGGACATGCACCTTTTCATCGTCCCCGGCATAGAGCAAGAAGGGCGTTTCCATCAGCGCCTGGGGGGCGGGGGGCGCGGTCTTTTTGCTCATAAACCAAGCTCCTTCAAACAAGCCGCCATCTCACCGCGCACCTGACCAAGCTCCTTTTCCAGATCATCAATCCGCTGCTGGACCGCACCGATATCGACCTCTTCTTCCTCCTCAAAGGTATCAACGTAACGGGGAATATTGAGATTATAATCGTTCTCGCGGATCTCTTCGCGCTCGGCGACATAGGCGTATTTATCTACCGTTTGCCGCTGGCGGTAGGTTTCGACGATCTTGGCGACTTCGATCTCCTCGCGGATCTTGTTCTGGGTCTTGACACTGTCGAACTCGCGGCTGGCATCGATGAAGAGGACATCCGTCCGGTCACCCCGATCACGCCGAAAATCCAAGATCGCCGCCGGGATGCCGGTACCGAAAAAAAGGTTGGCGGGCAGGCCGATTACCGCATCAAGCAGATTTTCTTCTATAAAGGCCTTACGGATCTTGCCTTCGGCCCCGCCCCGGAAGAGGACGCCATGCGGCACCACCACCCCGACCCGCCCGGTTCCTTCGGTGGTGGTCTCCACCATGTGGCTGATAAAGGCATAATCCCCCTTGGATTTGGGCGGCACACCCCGGTGCCAGCGAACATGGCGTTTGGCCTCCTCATCCGCCTTGTCGGCCCCCCACTTGGCCAAGGAAAAAGGCGGATTGGCCACCACCACCTCAAACTTCATCAGTTTGTCGTTTTCGATAAGCTTGGGCTCAAGCAGCGTATCACCCCATTCAACCCGGGCATTATTAACGTCGTGCAGAAACATATTCATCATACAGAGCGCCCAAGTTGAGCTGATCGCCTCCTGGCCATAGAGTGAATAATCGGCCCCATCTACCTCGCGGGCACATTTGAGCAGCAGAGAACCGGAACCGCAGGCCGGGTCGCAGATCCGCTCACCAGGCTGAGGGGCCAGTAGTTTGGCGATCAGGACGGAGACCTCGGGCGGGGTATAGAATTCGCCCGCCTTCTTGCCGGCCCCGGCGGCGAAGCGACTGATCAGAAACTCGTAGGCGTTGCCGATGATATCGAGATTACCGATCCGACTGGGGCGCAGATCGAGGCGTTTGTCGCCGAAATCATCCAAGAGGTTTTTCAGGATATGGTTACGCTTTTTTGTATCACCAAGCCGGGATTCGGAGTTGAAATCGATATTACGGAAGACGTTGGTCAGCTTGGCCTTATTGGCCAGCTCAATGTGCTCCAGGGCGATGTTGATCAGTTCTCCCAGATTGGGCGCCTCACGGTTGTCATAGAGAAAGGGGAACGAACATTTTTCCGGGAGGACAAAACGCTCCCTTTCCATCTTCCTGAGAATGCGTTTTTTGTCATCACCGTATTGCTTCTGGTATTTATCATAATGATCCTGCCAGACATCCGAGATATACTTCACAAACAGCATGGTGAGGATATAGTCCTTGTACTCGGTGGCATCCACCGTACCCCGAAAGGAATCGCAGGCCTTCCAGAGGATATTGTTGATCTCTTGTTGAGTTATCTGTGCGCTCATTCGTCTATTCTCCGTTAAAGTTGCATCCGGCCATTGGCAATACTCTGCCCCAGAAGCTTGTGGTAACGTTCTGTCTCCTCCAGCAACTGCCGGCGGATCTCCTCTTCTTTTGCCATCAAAACCCCCAAAGAGGCAATTTTCTTCTGCACATCAAGAGACGGTAGATAAATCCGTATCCCGGCAAATTCGTTCCTGGGGATCATCGGAGTGCCCGCCCCGGTCCTGATTGTTTTCAACTTAGCCTGAAAAGGCCTCTGATTTAAACACCAAGACAAGTAAGCAGGATAAATATTTTCTTTAGGTTTCAACAGATAGAAAGTTGAAGGGGCAATTGCCGGTTGGGGAAACTCCTCCAGAAGAACCGAGTAATTGCCAGCCCCCCGCGACATGAACAAAATGTCGCCGGGATTGAGCAGATATTTATCAACCGCTCTTTCCGGCGTAATGCGAAGTTCATGCGCCTCAATAAATCGATAAGGCTTCCCGGCTGTTATGTGTTTCGCAACAATGACCTGATGGGTCCCGACCGGATCATGCACCAACGCCCCTTTAGTGGAAAAGCCGGGCAGCACCTCGGCACATTCTTTTAACGCTATTAAATCTGCTTTCATAATGCCACCCGGTTTCGCGATCAGCCGTTACAAACAGGATTATAGTTTCTGACCAGATCGGTCTCAATGGCCAGGCGTGTCTTTTCGACACCTTCCAGCTTTATGCCGATATGGGTCCTGCCGTTGCGATTAAAGCATGTACCCTTGTGATGGTCATCAAAACGCTCACTAAGATCGCCGGTTTGACCAATATAGAGGATAGTGTACTTCCCATCCGAGCCTTTCTTGAGCACCAGATAAACCGCTCCTACTGCATTAAAACTTGTACCCCAGGGATAAACATCGAAAGAATACGATGTCCCCGAGGCGCCCTTAGCCATAATCGTGTCTACTTTACTCATAAAGCAAACCTCCATTGAATACGGCAGGCTTGACCTGAGGCACCGGTCGGAGTACACTTAGTTTTCCAGACAGAGCGACTTTAACCGGGCTTGGGCCTTGCCCGCCTTGTTAAGTTGCCCTAAAACCCGTGCACTATGCACGGGTTTTTTTATGGGCAGCTCGAAATATATATGCAGTAAACCACATTACTCCAGTTTTGTCAAGTAATACTAATTACTCCACTGATTATTTTACAGCGAAGAGGAATGTTTTCGAGGGTCGGACCAGGATAACTACCGGGATTCGCTTTTTATTTCTCCCGGCAAGAAGTATCTTAAGG
>CBDVDF010000213.1:0-4244 GCA_965372675.1 uncultured Desulfobacterales bacterium | reverse complement strand
ATGTTTGAGAAAATCGTTCCAGAGTACTTCGGCGATATCGGCCATGCCGAGCGGCGCGCCGGGATGACCTGAATTGGCTTTCTGGACGGCGTCCATGCTCAGGGCCCTGATGGCGTTGGCGAGTTCTTTACGAGATGGCATAGTTTTCCTCTTAGCGAAAAATTTTATTGAAATGATATCTAATTGTCGGTGATCAGGAACGGATCATTGCTGCGAGCCGTTCGTTGTTGTCAGCGTATCGGTGAGCCGCAGGTATATATTTTCGCCAATTTCTACGGCGATCGTCTCGAGAGCTGTATTTTTGTTGCTTTGAGTGCGGAGGGCATCTGCCCCGACCGGATAGCCACTGCCCCGGATAGTTTCGGTAGTCTGCCAGAGCGTCTTGCTGCTTGCTCTCTCGATCAACCTGTATTCCACCCGTATTCTGGCGTTAAGGGTGGTAGCCGTGCTGGTGGTGCTGAAAGCCGAGGCCGGATAGTCGACTACGAGCACTGTTCCCGACAGCAGGTAGTCGGCCCGGTCCGGATCCGTAGTTATCCGCAGAGAGTTTATCTGTCGCAGCCAGTCGGCCGTTTTCTGGAAGATAAGATTCTCAAGACCCATCTCGTTGGTGCGGTTATCCCAGACTGCCATGTAAACGGCAACGTCCGCCTGCTCCTGATCCTGGCTGCCGCTATAGGGATTATGGTATCCGCAGGCCGGCAGGATCAGCAGGGCAGAAAACAACCAGATCAGTGATACGGCTCTTATCATCACGTTGCGACTATGTTTACCAGTTTGTTGGGAACGACGATGATCTTGCGGATCGTCTTCCCTTCAGTAAATTTGAGGACATTGGCATCGGCCAGGGCCTTTTCTTCCAAGGTTTCTTTGGAGGCACCTGGTTCGATCTGCAGGCGGCTCCTGACTTTGCCGTTGACCTGGAGGACCACGGTGATCTCGTCGTCTTTGGCCGCTTCTGCGTCATATTCAGGCCATTTGATCTCATCCATCGGGGTATCGTGACCGATCTTCTGCCAGAGCTCTTCACAGAGATGGGGGGTCATCGGGTAAAGCAGGGTGATGGTCGCTATCACTGCTTCCCTGACCACTGCCGGGTCTGCTGGCTCTTTGGCGCCTTCTCCGGTGGCGGAGAACAACAGGTTGGTGAGTTCCATAACGGCGCTGATCGCGGTATTGAAATGGAAGCGGGTCTCAATGTCGTTGCCGACCTTGCGGATAGTCTGGTGGGTCTTGCGATGGAGGGCGCGGCTGCTGTCGTTCAGTCCATCTTCACTGACCCGGTCAGGGGCATCAATGATCGACTGATGGTTGGCAGTGACAAAACGGAAGATCCGGAAGAGGAAACGTGAAGAGCCGTCCACCCCCTTGGCATTCCATTCCAGGTCCTTCTCCGGCGGAGCGGCAAAAAGGCTGAAAAGCCTGACCGTGTCGGCGCCGTATTTTTCGATCAGATCGTTGGGATCGACCACATTGCCTTTCGATTTGGACATTTTTGCGCCGTCCTTGATCACCATCCCCTGGGTCAGCAGGTTGCTGATCGGCTCATCGATCGTCAGGTAGCCGAGGTCGCGGAGTATTTTGGTGAAAAATCGTGAGTAGAGCAGATGGAGGATGGCATGCTCGACCCCGCCGATATACTGGTCGACCGGTAGCCAGTGATCGACAGCTTCCTTTTTCAGGGGGCCATCGGTGTAGTCCGGGCAGCAGTATCTGGCGAAGTACCATGATGATTCGACGAAGGTATCCATGGTATCGGTCTCGCGGCGGGCTTCACCGCCACAGGCCGGACAGTCGACCTTGTAGAAACTTTCCAGGTCGTGGAGAGGTGATTTGCCGCTCTGGTCGATAAGCACATCGGCCGGCAGGAGCACCGGCAGGTCTTTGATCGGCACCGGCTGAACCCCGCACTTCTCGCAATGGATCATCGGGATCGGTGAACCCCAGAAACGCTGCCGGGAAATACCCCAGTCATGCAGGCGGTAATTGACCTGGCCCTGGCCGAGGCCTTTCTGCTCCGCAAAAGCGATGATCGCCTTTTTGGCCTCATCGCTGGCGCTATTGGAAAAATCGCCGGAAGCGGTCAGAATGCCAGGCTCGGTGTAGGCTTCGGCCATGCTCTCACCATCAAGCTTAGTTCCTTCCGGCTCGATCACTACCTTGACCGGGATCTCGTATTTACGGGCGAACTCAAAGTCCCGCTGGTCATGGGCGGGGACGGCCATTACTGCGCCGGTGCCATACTCCATCAAGACAAAGTTGGCTACATAGATGGGGATTCGCTCGCCATTGAAGGGATTGAGGCAGTAACTGCCGGTAAAAACACCTTCCTTGTCCATTTCATAGTCGAGTTCCTGGCGTTGTTTCTGGGCGATGGTCCTTTCGACGAACTCCTTGACTGCGGCGGCATGCTCAGAACCTTTGGTCAGTTTGCTTACCAGGGGATGTTCCGGGGCCAGAGACATGAAAGTGACCCCGAAGATGGTATCGGGCCTGGTGGTGAAGATAGATAAACTCTCGTCCCTGTCTTCGAGCGGAAAAGCGACTTCGAGACCGGTTGACTTGCCGATCCAGTTGCGCTGCATGGTCAGGACCTTTTCCGGCCAGCCGGGCAGGTTGTCGCATTCGGCCAGCAGTTCTTCGGCGTAATCGGTGATCTTGAAGAACCAGCCGTTCATTTTGCGCAGCTTGATCTGCTGATCGCAGCGCCAGCAGAGCCCTTCAATGACCTGCTCGTTGGCCAGGACGGTCTGGCATTCCTCACACCAGTTGACGGTGGTTATTCTCTGATAAACCAGGCCTTTTTCATACAATTCGACAAAGAACTGCTGCTCCCATCTGTAATAATCAGGGTCGCAGGTTGCCAGCTCCCGGTCCCAGTCGTAGCTGAAACCCATCCGCTGGAGCTGCTCTCTCATATAGTCGATATTTTCGTATGTCCATTTGGCCGGGTGGGTCTTGTTCTTGATCGCGGCATTCTCGGCCGGCAACCCGAAGGCATCCCAGCCCATCGGGTGCATGACATTGAAACCCTTCATTCGCTTGTAGCGGGCGACGACATCGCCGATCGTGTAATTACGGACGTGACCCATATGGATCCGGCCCGATGGATAGGGGAACATCTCCAGCAGGTAATATTTAGGCCGGCTCGGGTCCTCGGTGACCTTGAAGGTTTTTTCGGTCAGCCATTTGTTGCGCCATTTCTCTTCGATGGCGGTGAAATCATATTTGATCTTGGTCTCGTTTAACATGTTTGCTTTTTCCGTACTCAAGCCTCGGGATAGTCGTGTTGGGCCAGGGTTTCAAAGGTCGTGATCGTGTCCAGAAAGGCCAGTCTTATCGTGCCGGTCGGGCCGTTCCGCTGTTTGCCGATGATCAGTTCGGCGATGCCCTTATTTGGGTTGTCTTCGGCTTTGTTATAGACCTCGTCTCGGTAGATGAAACAGATCAGGTCGGCATCCTGCTCGATGGCGCCTGATTCCCTCAGGTCGGAGAGCTGGGGGCGTTTGTTGGGGCGGTTCTCCAGGCTTCGATTGAGCTGGGAAAGGGCAATCACCGGAATACCAAGTTCCTTGGCCATCGCCTTCAGTGATCGTGATATCTCGCTGATCTCCTGCTCGCGTCGTTCGGCGGAGCTGCGGCCTCTCATTAATTGCAGATAGTCGATGACGATCAGGCCGATATCGTGCTCGATCTTCAGCCTCCGGGCCTTGGCGCGGATCTCCAGGACGGAAATAGACGGCGTGTCATCGATAAAGATCGGCGCTTCTGAAAGCATGCCATGGGCGCGGGTCAGATGCGGCCAGTCGTTGTCTCGCAGGTGACCGGTACGAAGGCGCTGCGAGTCGACCCGGCTTATCGAACAGAGCATTCTCATGCCCAGCTGTTCCTTGGACATCTCCAGGCTGAAGACCCCGACCGGCACCTTGGCAAGCATCGCCGAGTTCTGGACGATGTTCATGGCCAGAGCGGTTTTTCCCATACTGGGCCGACCTGCCACGATGATCAGGTCGGAAGGTTGCATTCCGGCGGTCATCTTGTCAAAATCGTCGAAGCCGGATGAGACCCCGGTGATCAGCTCCTTGCGCTCGGAAAGCTTCTCGACGACTTTCCAGGTTTCGTTGATCACATCGCTGATCGGAAAATAGGGCTGGCTGCTTTTGGAGCTGGCGATCTCAAAGATAGTCTGTTCGGTCTCGTCGAGCAGGGCGTCGCTCAGCTGGCCGGTGGCCCGGTCCACCACC
>CBDVDF010000212.1:0-4273 GCA_965372675.1 uncultured Desulfobacterales bacterium | reverse complement strand
CCACAGCTCGGCCGTGCCAGAGTGGTCGGCGAGGGTCGGTTTCGAGGATGGTTTGCGGTTGCCGGTCCGGTAGCAGGGAGGCCAGTCTTTTGGCAACTTCCTTTTGGACTATGGCATGTTGATCATAGGTTTTGGCCGACCGGGAAAACTTGCGGCGGATCGCCTCTTTTTTGAGATGCCAGTCGAGGGGGCAGGATCCATCGAGAAATACCGGGTGACCGGCTGTTTTGAGCAGGCGGCTGACCGCTCCCGGAATGGCGGCCATCTCTGCGGCTGGGGCGATAATATCCTTGCTCCCGTGCAGCAGGTAGATGGGGATGTCCAGTTCGGCCAGGGAGGTGGCTCGATCAGTCAGCGGGTAGCTGGCCAGATAGTTCAGGCCGGCTTTTAACCTTTCCTGGTTAAGGCCGGCGAGATAGTTGTCCTGCAGGCTTTCACTGAATTTACGGGAACTGTCCCGGTCGCCCAGAAAACATTTCCGATAGAATGATCTCATAAAGGCATCGGGGTTCTCTCCAAGGTCGGCGCGGATCTGCTCGATCTCTGTGAGTGGCCAAGACTGGCGGGCCGCCAGGAGGTAGAGGGCCGAAACCCGCTCCGGGTAGGCAAGGGCGAAATCGATGGACAGGTAAGCGCCCATCGACCAGCCGCTCAAGACTATCGACTCGATGCTGTTCTGGTCAAGGAAGGCGGCGAGCCGGGTGACTGTATCGGTCGGATCAAGCAAGTTGGTGGAACTGAGCCAGGGTCGGGGCTGGTCGGCGAGACCGGTAACCCGGCCGTCGAAACCCCAGCCCGGCAGAAAAACCGGATAGTTTTTCAGATCGGTGCTGGGGTCGGTGTTGAAAGAAAAAATGGTTTCCTGCAACTTTTCTGCCTGCTATTCGACGGTAACGCTTTTGGCCAGGTTGCGGGGCTGGTCGACATCACAACCGCGCAGGTTGGCGATCTGGTAGGACAAAAGCTGTAATGGGATGGTGTAGAGGATCGGGTTCAGGTCTTCATGGATCTTTGGCAGCTGGATGATGTCGTCGGTCAAGCGCTTGAGGTTGTCGTCGCCGATGGTGCCGACCATGATCAGCCGGCCGTGGCGGGCTTTTACCTCCTGGACGTTGGAGATGACCTTGTCGTAAACATTATCGATCGGGGCCAGAGCCAGGATCGGCATATCCGGGTCGATCAGGGCGATCGGACCATGTTTCAGTTCTCCGGCCGGGTAACCTTCGGCGTGGATATAGGAGATCTCTTTCAGTTTCAGGGCACCTTCCAGAGCGATCGGGAAATTGCAGCCCCGTCCCAGGTAGAGGAAATCCCGGCATTTGGTGAACTTTTCGGCTAGCTGGTCGCATTCCTTCTTAAGGCGCGGCAGTTCCTTTTCGATCAGGTCCGGTAGTTCGATCAAGGCCTGGATCATCTCTTTGGCCTGTTCGGTTGCGATGGTTCCGCGCTCCTGACCGATCATCAGGGTCAGGAGGAAAAGGGCAGTCAGCTGACTGGTGAAGGCCTTGGTGGAGGCGACGCCGATCTCGGGCCCGGCATGGGTATAGATGGTGCCGTCCGCTTCACGGGTCATGGTGCTGCCGACGACGTTGCAGATCGTTACCACCCGGGCGCCCAGCTGGGCGGCCCTCCGCATTCCGGCCAGGGTGTCGGCGGTTTCTCCGGACTGGGAGATGGGGATGACCAGGACTGAGTCGTCGATCAGCAGGGTCCGGTAGCGGAACTCAGAGGCGATATCGACCTCGACCGGGATGCCGGTCCATTTTTCGAGCCAGTATTTGGCGACCAGGGCGGCGTGCCACGAGGTGCCGCAGGCCACCAGAAAGATGCGCTTGACCGAGTGCAGGTAGGCGCTGTCAAATTCCGCTCCGGGCAGGTCAACCTCTCCGGTTTCGGGGTCAAGGCGGCCGCGAAAGGTATTGAGGATGGCCAGGGGTTGTTCGAAGATCTCCTTGAGCATGAAATGTTTGTAGCCGGTCTTCTCGGCCATGGCGGCATTCCAGGTGATGGTCTCGGACTCTTTTTCGATCAGGGTGCCATCGGCCAGATTGGATACCTGCCAGCTGTCAGCGGTCAGGATGGCCATTTCCCCATCATCCAGAAAAACGATCTCCCTGGTGTAAGGCAGGATGGCGGGAATATCCGAGGCCAGAAAGGAGCCGCCTTCCGGCTGGATCCCGAGGACCAGAGGGCTGTGATGACGCACCGCGATCAGCCGGTCGGGCTGTTTGCTCCAGAGGACCGCCAGGGCATATGAGCCCTCGACTTTCGTCAGGGCTTTTCTGACCGCTTCGGCCAGGTCGCCTTCGAGGTTCTCCTCGATCAGGTGGGCCAGGGTCTCGGTGTCGGTTTCGGAGGCGAACTTGTGGCCCCGGGCGGTGAGCTCGTCGCGCAGGGAATGGAAATTTTCAATGATGCCGTTGTGGACCACGACCAGTTCTCCTGAACAGTCGCAATGGGGGTGGGCATTGGCCTCGGAAGGGGCCCCGTGGGTGGCCCAGCGGGTATGTCCCAGTCCGATGTGGCTGTCGACAGTGAAGGCCTCCATATGCTCTTCAAGGTTGGCCAGTTTGCCCTCGCAACGGTGGCGGTCGAGGTTGCCATCCTTATCAATATAGACCACCCCGGCCGAGTCGTAGCCGCGGTACTCAAGTTTTTTTAGTCCTTCGAGCAGGATGGGAATGACCTTCCTGGTCCCGATATATCCGACAATGCCACACATATTATTTCCTCGTGATACGACAAAATTTTTTTTGAGTCTGCCAAATTAGAAAGAAGTCAGGAGACAGTATTCAGAATCCAGAAGAAAAACTAAATACACTTCATTTAAAAGATATTCCCCATTCCGACTCTTGACTTATGCATTCTAGGTTCATGGTATCCCGTAGATCTAATTTTTACTCTACTCATTGTCTGTCACGGGGTAGTTTATTTCAGGCAATTAGTAAATTTAATCTATCTCTGAGTTTAATGATCGTAATTATTATGACGCCATTCAGTCGGCGAAATCCTGGCGGGTCTTCCGGACGATGTCCGGCAGCAGCTCCAGGAAGCGCTCGACCTCGGCCATGCTGCTGTTGCGGCTGAGGCTGATTCGCAGGGAGCCGTGCAGATAGTCTTCCGGGACCTGCATGGCCGACAGAACGTGCGAGGGGTCAAGATCACCGCTATGACAGGCCGAATGACCGGAAACGGCGATCGATCTTTCATCGAGTTCCTGGATCAGTCCGGCTGAGGAACAGTGTTGGAAGCAGACATTAACGGTGTTGGTCAGTCGCTCCTGATCGTGGCCCATGATCATCGCCTGCGGGTCGCTGGCCATGATCCCCTCTTCAAGCCGGTCTCGCAGGGGTGATAACTTCGTTCGATAATCATCCACAAAGCCGGCGGCCAGCTGACAGGCCATTCCGAACCCGGCCAGGCCGGAAGTGTTCTCGGTGCCGGCCCGCTTACCCTTTTCCTGGCCGGCGCCATGGATCAGGGGTATAAGCGGTGCAGTCCGGGAAACATAGAGGGCCCCGACTCCTTTGGGGCCGTAGAGTTTGTGGGCGGCCATCGAGAGGTAATCAACCGGCAGGCTGGTGGCGTCGATCTTTTCCTTGCCGAGCATCTGGACAACATCACTGTGGAAGAGGGTGCCTCGTTCCCGGCAGATGGCGCCGATCTTCTCCAGCGGCCAGAGGATGCCGGTCTCGTTGTTGGCTCCTATCAGGCTGACCAGGGCGGTGTCATCCCGGATGACCTTGCCTAGCAGGTCGAGATTGATCAGGCCGTTTTCATCCACCTCCAGCAGTTCGATCTCAAATCCCTGCCCGCCAAGCCAGGCCAGTGGTTGCAGGACCGAAGCATGCTCCACCACCGAAGATACCAGGTGTTTTTTAGCGGGGTTGGCGAAAGCAGCGCTGAAGATCGCCATATTGTTGGCCTCTGAGCCGCCGCCGGTGAAGAAAATTCGGGCCGGTGAAGTCGCGAGCAGGTCGGCGACCTGCTGGCGGGCTGTCTCTACCCCGAGGTTGGCGGCCTCGCCGATCCGGTGGGCGCTCGACGGATTGCCGAAACGATCTTCCAGGTAAGGCAGCATGGCGTCCCTGGCGGCCGGATCGACCGGGGTCGTGGCGTTGTTATCAAAATATATTCTGTTCATTCTAATACTCCTGTCCGATCGATATCCTGGCTAGATCTTCAGCATCCTCTCCAGGGAGAGTCTGGCGCTTGCCGCCGTTGCACTGTCTACCGTTATCCGGTTGGTTACTTGGCCGGAGGCGATATTGTC
>CBDVDF010000211.1:0-4276 GCA_965372675.1 uncultured Desulfobacterales bacterium | reverse complement strand
CCCCAATCGCTGAAATAACCCAGGAGATCATGGCGCTGCCCATAAAGATGTTCACAACCGAAGCAATGATCATCCCGATAAGGCCCATGAACATAAATGAGCCAAGACTGGTCAGGTCTTTCTTGGTTACGGTGCCGTATATTGCCATGGCAGCGAACATACCGGCCGTAACGATGAAGGTCGCCGCCACCGAGGTGGAAGTGTAGATCATCAGCAGGACCGAAAGGGTGGCGCCGTTCAGGGCCGAATAAAAAACAAACAGACCGGTGGCTGTTGCAGCACTTATCTTCTTGATCCTGGCCGACAGGTATATGACCAGGCCCAACTCTCCGAAGATGAGCCCGAAGAAGAGAAGCTGGTTATTCCTTATCACCTCCACCCCACCGGAGCTGACCGTCATGAAGGCGACTGCCGCAGTGATCCCTAAGCCGATGGCCATCCAGTTAAAGACCTTGGCAAGGAAGATGGTTGATGCCTGAGATGAAGCCATGCTCGCCGGGAAGGCTTTCTGGTTCTGAAAATTGTTTAGCATTATCTAAGTCCTCTGGATAAGAAAAATTTTGTTAGGGTTAGGGTATATACAAAAAGGGGAATAGATTTCTTTTACATGGTCGAGAAAGTAATCATTTTTTTGCAGCAGACAAGGTTCAGACAGGGGCAGGTGAAAAAAGGTGTAACAGATGGGAATAGCTGGCTGTTCGGCTCAACAACCGACGGCAAGCTCAGAGTTGTTCGTCCGGGTCAGTATCCGGGGCATCGATGCTTTCGTAATATGCCTGGTACTTCTCCTTCAAGGCTCTCAGAGTGATGAGATATTGTTCCTTGTATGCCATGCTCTCAAAGATCTCCATTTCGTTTGAGATCGATTCCAGATGGTGGGTGATATCGATACCGTGTCGGTTAACGATCTCGGCATTAGCCCGATCCAGAACCAGAACGCAGTAATACCTGGTCAGCAGACGGATATGGGAGTTACGTCTGAAAAGGTAAGCCTGCCCACCCAGGGTGTTCAGAAAAAAACCGGCATATTCGTAGAGGTCTTTGATCGGCAGGGATATTTTTGTTCTTGGTGAATCACATGCACTAGCGGTCCGGGACCATTGTTCGAACAGGGCCAGTACCGACTCAAGCTGATCCGCTTCTCTGGTCATGATGTCTTTGATCAGCAGGGCGTTGTTGTTGCCGAGGATCCTGTAGAAGTGGGCCGTATTGGTAAGAATGGTGAAGAGGCTGTCTGTTTCCCTGGCAACTATCGGTGGGTTGGCGAACAGTTTTTCGGTCAGCCGTTTGAAATGGGCTTGGGCTCCCCCCTGTAGATCGTAGGCTGCTATGTAGCTCTGGTTGTCGAGGTGTTTAAAGAAGTTCTGGATCCTCTGGTCTATTGTTTCGCAGGAAACCATGTCGAAATCGAATTGTTGTTCCGGGTCTCTCCTTTGGCCGATGGTCCTGCCCGGAGTTATGTTGAGGGGGTTTTGGTGGCTGCTGTTTTCTTCGGTTAATACTTCAATTTCCTTTTCAAGTTTTATGATCTGTTCCTGCAGATCCTGTTTTTCTTCGAGGTTGGGCTTTGGAAAAAACAGGGCGTTGATCGTTTCCAGATTAAGAATGATCGCCCCCAGTATCGAAAGGAAGAGGAGGAGAATTATCAGCAGGGCGGTATTCCGGCTGGCTCGTTTCGGTGTTTTTTCGGGCATGACGTGTTATATATGACTCATAGATAAAGAGAGCCCCGGTTTTTTTGATCAGGAGTCAGGACGATCATGGTTCGATCGGCAGCAATTATATAATTTTATTTAATAATTTCCACCTTATCACGCGAGTGATATGAGTTCAAATGAAATCATCCAGGCGTAAAGTCGATGGTTGGGCAGATCATGAAGATAGCCAGTAAAAAATCATCGGGTAGAAAGTGGCATCAGAAATATCTGCCATTTGTTGCCAAGAGTCCAGACCTGCAGGTTGATTGGCTGGTCGTTAAACTGGCGGCATTAAGGGAGTCTGGTGACAGGGGGGAAACCGGGATATTAACCAAGGAAGAACTGGTACCTTATACAAGGATTTTGCTTGGTAATGTAAGTGAGGCAAAAGGGGCAGAGGAAGACGTCGCTGATAACGATCAATTAGCCGGTTTTCTGGAAGCGATCGGGGATGAAGAACTGCTGACGATGATCGAGTGTGCTGAAATTTATGATGTGCCGAAACTTTTCAGGATACTGAGGGAAATTTCTGTCAAACATGCAGTTGTGGCAATGAAGAAGGTGCCGCCGCCTTATGAAAGGAACCCGCTGCTTATTATGGACCGGGTTTTTCATTCGATCAGGGAAAAATCAGTGGCATTGCTGGAAGAAGCAACAAAGGAAGTTCTGGCCAGTGATGACGCTCCAGATGATTTTGCCGACAACTATGAGAGGTTCAAAGAGATCGTCTTGGATGAAAATATACTCAGCGTGATGTATCCTAAAGCCAAATAAACTAGATCATCAAAATAGAACAAAAAAAATCCGCGACCGGTAAGGCTGCGGATTTTTTTTGATATGTTCTGAACTGCCTGACTATTTTTTGCCCATCGCCCGTTTGGAGGCTTTCAGGGGGTTGACCTTGGTCTGGGAAGTTGCGATCTCCGGTTTGACGTGGGTCGCGAAATTACATATGGTAAGCTTCCACTTGGCTTCAGGTGCCACATAAGTCTGGCAGTACTTTGCCTTTCCGGCTTCGACTATCCGCTCGCATCCTTCACACTTGTCAATTATCGGATTGAAAAGACCACTGGCATATCTGGCCATGGCTTCTTCTGAAATAGTATTGGACTTTTGGGCTTTTGCTCCAGCCATATCAAACCTCCTTGGCTTGGTTTGTTCCGTCATGTTGTTTCAACTGACGGCAAATAGAAACTAAATCTTATCAACCACCATATATTGATATTATTAAAAGCAAACCTTTCTAAATTAAAAATCAAACGATGTCAACAAAAAGGTAAGAGGGAATGTCTAGCTCTATGAAATTATTAGACAAAAAAAACAACCTCCGACAATGGGCTTAGATTAGAGGTTGGGAGAATGTTTTTTCTAATAAAATCAGTCGGTTGTCTGGTTGATAATCGCTGCTGGCAGTGAGTGGGGTTCGAGGAGAACACTGGTTCTGGGCATCAGTAACGGTTTGAAATGAATGGTTTTTAGTGCGTTTTGGAGAAATAATCTATTGATTTTAATTAGTTATTCATTTATAAAATTTTGAGGTAGTGGATAAGTATCTAATTTATTTGTTTTTTCCGTGCGATCGTTCTTTGGGTGATCACATGGCGGGCCGATCTTTCCTTTGTCTTCCGTTATTCGATTGCCTGTCTCGTAAAGGAGTTGTTGGAATGCCAATATTTGTCTGGAAGGGGAAAAACTCATACGGTGACAAGCGTAGTGGTAAGTATGAGGCCAATGATGCGGCCGCAGTCCACGCTTATCTCAAGAAGATCCGGGTTACCCCGACCAAGGTCAAGGAACAACCCAAAGATATTTTGGCTGATATCCCGTTCTTTCAACCGAAAGTAACCGTGCGCGATGTAGTTATTTTCACCCGGCAGCTATCGACCATGATTGATGCTGGCCTGCCTCTGGTGCAGAGTTTAGAAATACTTGGCAACCAGCAGGAGAATGTGACTTTTAAGAAGGTGATGCGGGATATCAAGAATGACGTGGAAACCGGCACGACCTTTGCCGAGGCCATGAAAAAACACCCCCATGCCTTTGACAACCTGTTCTGTAACATGGTTGAGGCTGGTGAGATCGGCGGTATTCTCGATACCATTCTGTCGCGTCTGGCCGATTTCATGGAAAAGGCCATGATCCTTAAGAAAAAGGTCAAGGGCGCTTTTACTTACCCGGTGATCTGTCTGGCTATTGCCTTCGTCATTCTCGGGGTCATCCTTATTTTCGTGGTTCCGGCCTTTGAGAAGATGTTTGCCGACTTTGGTTCGGCGTTACCTGTTCCGACCCAGATCGTTGTGGCCATAAGTAAACTTGTCCAGAGTTATTTTATCTATGGTATCGGCGTGATGATGTTGATCTCGTTTCTCTTCAAGCAGTACAGGAAAACAGATAAAGGTGAATATAATATAGACGCCCTGATGATGAAACTGCCGGTTTTTGGTGACTTACTTAAAAAAGTTTCCATTGCCAAATTCGCCAGGACCCTTAGTACGATGCTGCAGAGTGGTGTGCCGATCCTGGCCTCGCTCGAGATCGTTGCAGAGGCAACCCAGTTGCCTCACATCCCGACCCACGAG
>CBDVDF010000210.1:0-4279 GCA_965372675.1 uncultured Desulfobacterales bacterium | reverse complement strand
ACTGAAAACCGAATCCCATGTTGATACGGCACTATGGACTTCAGTCGCAATGGCTACGGCCTGCTGCCGGCGTTTTATGCCAAAATTCGTTGCTTCAGCCAGGAGAGTTTCAATGTCTGGCGGATTGCTGTCGGGCCCGATGCGTAGCACATGCTCTTGATTAAGACCGATATTTGGAACCAGATCAAATGCCGGGCTCAACCTCCAGCCTGTTTCGTCATGCAGCATGCAGAAATTTTTCAGGTGATCATCGGTGTTACCCAGCATCATGTTGAAGATCATTTGTCTGTAGAGCATGTGTAGATCCCGTTTCGGGGCTGTGGAAACATGCCTTATCACATCCGCCAGATCTCTGTATCCAGCATAATAATATCCATCCGCTTTCAGGAGGGACTGCATGCTGATCAGGTGGTTTCTGCCACCGGCGCCATTGATATCAAATCGCTTCACCAACAAGCACTTGCGGCGGCCAAAAGATTTAAGATCGGTGTCGGCGGTTTTCACACCTGCGTGGCGGGCCAACTCCATTCCTGCAGCTTCAAGGCTCACAATATCCAGCTTGTCCCTGGTGCTGGCAAATTTTGCCAGGTAAGCCTCGTTTTCATCGGCAATCAGGGCTTTGGGGCGTGCTCCACCCGGAGAACTGCCTGCCTGAAATAACAAGGACAACTCATCATTGGCTATGGTGCTGGGGTCGCTTTCAAATTTCTCTGCAATTAGAGAGAGTTCTTCCAGATGGCTGTAGGAAAGCTCAGATGACGAAGAGGGTGGAGGGGACTCCCCGTAAATCAAAGCACCAAGCCCTTGTCCTCCCAACAATTGTAATAGGTGTGGTACTCGTTGTTCGACCCGTTCAAGTTTGTAGCGGCGAATCATAATATTTCGCCCCCAGTCATCCGGAAGGCTGTCTTCAAAAACGCCATGGACACCGGAGTGTGGTCGGTCTGCATTAAATGGCTCAGTTGCCAGCGGAAGGTGGAGCGGGTCGAGCGGGAATGCTTCCGGAGATCCCAGATATTCTTGTGTGTAACGGAATTGTCCCTGGAGTGCTCCTCGTAAGTCTGGTTCTTTAACCGCCAGTTCTCCGGCCTTGATAATTTCTCCGGTTGGTGTTGATAACCAAACATTAAGTTTTATAATCATTTTTACCTTTGCGGCTTCCGCTGGCCCGCTGCCGTTTTTGACTATTTATTTCTAATTGCGCAAATAAATCTTTTGGTTCAGCGAGGACCTCACCCCAACCTTCAAGCCTGCCAAGAAGGCTGCTTGCGACAAGCCAGTTGCCTATCGGTGTCTGTGGAGAACCTTTTTCCATTTTACTATAGGATTGCCTGGTAATACCGAGTCGCTGGGCGAACAATTCCTGGCTCTCGTTTTTGGCAAGTCGCGCTGTCTTTAATCGCTCACCAAGTTGTATTAGTAGATGGTTTGTTTCTGTGTTAATGTTATTCATGGTTAACATAAATAGCTATAATTAGACATTATGTAAACAATTTATTACAAAACACCACAAGACATGGCTGTTCTATGCAACTATTATTCTGTGGTGTTTTGTTCTATCGAGATGGAAGGATGGAATTTTTTTGGCGTTTCAGAAAAGAGAAGGCGGCCAGGCAAAGAGTGGCAGCAGCGCTTGCCGTGAGCAGCAAGGCTGGCAGGAGACCGATCTGTAAAGAGAGCCAGGACAGAGTCAGCAGCGGCAACAGGCAGAATCGTACCAGGAGACGCAGGAGATCATGGTTGGCGATATACTGTGCTATCGGTGGCGAGTTTTCATAGTAAAAGTTCAGAAAGGCCCGGCCGGCCCGGTTAACGGACAGGAATCGGTCTCGGAAATCTCGCAGCAACTGGACCTGAGGCTCCATGATCGAACCGTAGGCGGCAGTGGCGATAAAACAGCTGCTTTCAAAATGCTCCTGGCTGGTCTGGGCAAAATCTACATTGGAATATCTCGTGCTGCCGACTGCGTTATAGGCCTTGATCCGGTAGTAGTAATTGGCGTAATAGTCGAGGCCCGAGTCGTTGTAGGTGGTCACATCCGCCGCTACCGTGGCGATCTCTGTGAATATCCCCCGACTGTATTTCTTCCTTTCGATAATAAAGCCTGTTTCTGAATCGGTATTGTCAGTCCAACTTAAAGCTATCTCTAAGTCGCCAACCAGAGTTGCGGTCAAACCTGTAGGCGCTATCGGAAAAAAGAACTTACCCAGAGCGACCGGCGCATTGCCGATGGCTATTGTGTTGATGACGGTGTCGGTAGCAACATCGATAACCTTGACCGTGCCAGCGGTGTTATTGGCTACATATAGTAAATTGCCATAGGCATTGAACGCCACTCCTTGGGGGCCGTCTGGCAGGTCTCCGGCAACAGTAAGGGGGATATCAGTAACAATGAAGGTAATCAGGTCTATCCTGGAGACGGAATCGCCGCCAGTGTTTGTTACATAAGCAGAGAGGCCGTTATTGGCGATCGCTACTCCGAATGGATTGGTGCCGACCGTAATGGGTGTGCTGACCGTGTTACTGATGGTCGAGATGACCGAAACAGTGTCGTCTCCACTGTTGGCGACCACGACCTGAAATCCAAAGAGGCTTGCCGTCACACCTTTAGGTGCGGTGCCGACCGCCAGCGAGGCACTGACTGTGCGATTTAACGGGTCAGTTGTGTCGATGATATGCAGCATATTTGCCGTATCGTCTGTTACGTAAACAGAGTTGCCATCCGGGTGCACGGCTACCCCGTAGAGATTGGTGCCGACAGCCATTGTCTCAATGCTATTGTCAGAGGTACTAATGATAGAAAGGTTACCGTCGTCCTGATTGGCAACGTAGACATAGGCGTTGTCCGGGCTTACCGCTACCCCGACCGGGCCGGCCCCGACAGAATGGGTGAAGAAAACGGGGCCGTTAGGCGCAGTGACCTGGGAGACGGTATTTGATGCGTTGTTCGTCACGTATACATAATTGCCGACTGGGTCGGTGGCCACACCAATGGGATTGCTCCCAACGTTAATGGGTGTTCCTACCGTATTGTTCGTGGCATCGATTACCGCCAGGTTGTCACCCCCGCTGTTCGGGATATAGGCATAAATAATGGCCTGGCTATTGGTGGGAAAGGTGAGAATCGACAAAATAGCTAAAAGGGCAAACAGCATATAGATGGAACTAGGTTGGGGTCGCATCTGAATATTTTAATCCTGTTGGAATTTGTAATTATTGGCCCGTGAGAGGCCCGAAAATCTGCGCCGCGAAGCTTAACGCAAGTCGTTCTGTTTTGTCAAAAGTTTATCTGATTACAACCGATCATCAGCCAGTTTGACATGGCATTCCAACCTCTTGTTTGATTGATCAAAAAGTTAAGATTTCTCACGTTCGTTCGAAATGACAAAGCAGGAGAGTGAAAAGTTGCCAAGAACTCCTTGAGGGGGGCACTTATAACTTTAGGCATTTCAGGCACTTCAGGGTTAATATAATCATACAAGTTTGAGTTCGGGATTAAGTCTGCAAAGGTAAAAATATGGGTAATACGTTTGATTTCTGGAAATTACTGGCCGGCTTGGGCATTTTTGTTTATGGAATGTTTCTGCTGGAGGAGTCTGTAAAATCCCTGTCCGGTAAGGCTTTCAAGCGGATGATCTCTCTCTATACCAAGGGGCGACTGCGGGCCGTCGGCAGCGGTGCCTTGGTCACTGCAGTCCTGCAGAGCAGTTCGGCCGTTTCCCTGATGGTCCTGGCCTTTGTCGGGGCTGGGGTCATCAGCATCGAAAATGCCATCGGCATCATGATGGGCGCTAATGTCGGCACTACCGTTACCGGCTGGATCGTCGCCATTCTCGGTTTCAAGATCAAGATAGAAAGTTTCGCCCTGCCGGTTATCGGCATCGGTGGTATTCTGCTGGTCGTTTCAGCCGTTGGCTCTAAACTTTTCAATCTCAGTCGGTTGCTGATCGGTTTTGGTTTCATCTTCCTCGGCCTCAGTTATATGAAGGAGAGTGTCGATGGCTTTGCCGCCGCTTTTGATCTCAGTCAGTTGCCGGATTACGGACTCTGGCTCTATCTGATAGTGGGCGCCTGCCTGACGGCCATGATGCAGTCAAGCTCGGCCAGTATCGCCATTATCCTTACCGCCCTGCACAGCGGCCTGATAAATTTTGAGATCGGGGTAGCGATGGTGATCGGCGCCAATGTCGGCACCACGATCACCGTGATGCTCGGCTCAATGGGTCGAGGGATGCGGGCCAAGAAGATTGTCGGCATGAGCCACCTGATCTTTAACCTG
>CBDVDF010000209.1:0-4284 GCA_965372675.1 uncultured Desulfobacterales bacterium | reverse complement strand
ATTTCCTTTCCTCCTTTACTGGATTCTCACGCTCTTACGAGAACTGCCAACAGCTGGGCTTTCAACCTGGACGCCTGTCAATATAAAATTGACAGAGGAGACAGCAACGGACCACCGTTGCTGTCTCCTGTCCTGACCCTTCTGTTGCTTAAAGCAACGCCACATAGTGGCATAAGGAAAAACATTTAATTACTCGGGATCATTTTACGCCCGAAAGCTTTGCCAACTGTGCTTCCATTTTTTTGACTTTCTTTTCCAGCTTCTTAATGGCCTTGTTGGCCTTGGCAAAATTCCAGTACTGAGTGCCATTTGGGGCTTCGATCGGATTGCCGGCATGCAGGTCAGAGCCATAGACCCGCCAGGAATCATCCCAGTTGGCCGGATCCTTAAATCCAAGCAGCCTGAGCTGCAGATAGGTCATGGTTGAGCGAGTGCCGGTCTGGCAATAGCCAATGGTCCGCTTATTTTTATCCAATGAGGCGAACTGTTTCCCTACCGAGTCGGCAGTAAAAACATCAGTGGCCTTCATCTTGCCGGTCTTCTTGTCTTTGACCTTGAGCAGAGTATCAAGATGCGAGACATTAAATGCCCCTGGCACATGGCCGCCCTGGACACCTCTGATATCCTTGCCGACGTACTCATTCTTGCTTCTTGAATCGATAAGCTGCACACCCTTGGCCTGGCCTTTAGCGAACTTGACTATTTCGGCGGTTGAGGCGTAACGGCTTTTAACCACCTTGGCCTTGAAGGTTTTGGCCTTTTTCATGGTCGGCTCTTTAACAAGCCGGTTACCGGCATTCCGCCAAGCCCCGAGACCTCCGTCAAGAACATGCACCTTGTCGTGGCCCAGATACTCCATAACCCAGAAGCCAACCGTTGCATCATTCATGTTTTTTATATCGCCGTTATAAAAAACGACATGGGTGTCGTTGCCGATCCCGGCCTTGCCGAGCATTTTTTCATATTTACTGACATCCTGAAAAACTCTGGAGGTCGGATCACGAAAGGCCTTTTTACCCCTTTTGCCAAGGCTGATCGCCCCCGGGATATGGCCCTTCACATAATCTTTCAGGGTCCGGGCATCAACCACCACCCAGTCCGCCTTGTCGATGTTTGCCTTAACTGTCTCGGCATCAACAAGCAGTCCAGGGTTAGCCCATTGAGCTGCCAGTGCAGTTCCAGCACCAGAGAGAACAAAGACACTTAGCGCCAAAAATACTTTCCATTTTCCTTTCATAGTCCGACCTCCGTTGAGTTGCCCAAAAGATAATATGGATTTGTTTGCATCATTTCCAATCTCCGGGGGTTTTAGGTACGCAACTTGTATAAAGCAATATGTATACCAGCCTTAATAACGAAGAAATGGGGCTTTAGAAGCTATTCACAGAGGTTGATTGTCCCAAAACGGACAATCTGGAAAGAGGGGGTGGCCGGAACCGGCCAATAAAAGAATGAACAAGCAGCCAACCGAAAAAATCATGGCACCAGAAAACAGCCCAGAGGAAAAATATCGCCTTTCGATAGTGATCCCCAACCGGAATGGGGCTGAAACTATCGGCCATTGCCTTGAAGCACTCTTAGCTTCAAAGCACGATTCCTTTGAAGTCGTGGTCGTCGATGACTGTTCGGCAGACAACTCCGTCCAGATCATCAAAAAATTCCCCTGCAAGCTGATCGAGTTGACCAGCCATGCCGGAGCGGCAGCAGCCCGGAACCGTGGCGTCAACAACAGCCGGGGAGATATTATCTTCTTTACCGACGCCGACTGCCTGGTCCTGCCGGATACCTTGCAGATGGTAGAAAAGGCTGCCAGAAAACATGGGCCGCAGGTAATAGTTGGCGGCACCTATACCTGCCGGCCATTTGACCACAGTTTTTTCAGTATGTTTCAGTCGGTATTCATTAATTATTCCGAACTTAAAAAAGCTGCCGCCCCTGACTATATAGCCACCCATGCCATGGCTATCCATGCTGCAACTTTCAGGGCAACAGGTGGATTCCAGGAAGATGTGCCAATTCTCGAAGATGTGGAGTTCAGTCACCGGCTGCGGAGAGCAGGCTACCGGCTACGGATGGCGGACCGGCTGCTGGTAAGGCATATTTTCAACTACTCCCTGGCCAAATCTTTTCGTAACGCTTATATCAAAGCCAAATTCTGGGTCAAGTATTCCATATCAAACCGCGACCTTTACAGCGACTCGGGCACGGCCTCTCTTGAACTGAAGATCAATGTCCTGCTCTTTCCTCTCCTGCTGCTGCTACTCTTCGCCTGGCTGAGCTTCCCGGGAATAATCCCGCCGGCGGCGCTGCTGCTCCTGCTGTCAATTAATCTCCTGACCAACCACCGCCTCCTGGCTCTGTTCTTCAAGACAGGTGGGCTGGTATTTGCGGCCCAGGCCGGACTCTACTATATGCTGGCCTATCCTCTGGCGGTTGGGACCGGCGCTCTAGCCGGCCTTCTGGGCCGACGAAACTTACCAATCAAGACTATGCTGAGGGCCTGATGAAATATTCACCCTTTCGCCATCTGGGCTCAGTTTTCTGGAAGAAGGACCCTATCCAGCTGACTGTTTTTCTGACCAGCCGTTGCAACGCCAAATGCCCATTTTGTTTTTATCTTTCTTCCGGAAGGCAGAGCGATGAGCAGGATGAATTAAGCCTGGCCGAGTATAAAAAGATATCCTCTTCCCTGGGCAACCTCCTCTGGCTGGCTTTCTCGGGCGGTGAAATATTTTTGCGGAACGATCTGGTCGAAATAACCAGCCTCTTCTATCAACAGAACAAGCCCGCCATTATCCTCTTGCCGACCAACGGTCTGTTGCCGGAAAAGATCTACCGAAATACAGAGGCTATCCTGAAGAGTTGTCCCAACAGTATAGTAACGGTCAAGCTTTCCATGGATGGCCCGGAAAAAATTCATGACCAGATGAGAGGGGTGAAGGGCGCCTATAAAAAAATGCTTTTCTGCTATCAGACCCTGGCTCCCCTGCTTGATAAGTACAGCAATTTTGAACTGGGCATCAACACGGTATTCTGTGCCACCAACCAGGATAAGATGACTGAAACGATCCAGCTGGTCGATGATCTTGACCAGATCAGGACCCATACCATTTCCCTGATCAGGGGAGAGGTGGGTGATGCCAGTCTTAAAAAAGTCGACCTCGACAAATACAAGGCGGCCTGCAAGCTGCTGGCCTTTAAGCTGCGAAAATCCCGGTCAGCCGGATATGGTTTTCAGGGAGGAGGCCTGAAGGCGGCCCAGGACATTATCCAGAGACGGTTGATCTATAAAACCTCTTTACAGAACCGACAGTTCGTCCCCTGCCAGGCCGGCAGACTGACAGCGGTAATAACTGAAACAGGGGACGTCTACCCCTGCGAGTCCTTTAGTGACAAACTCGGTAATGTCCGGGAGTCGAATTATGAGATCAGGAAGATCCTTAATGGCAAGCAGGGCAAGGCGGTCAAGGCCGCGATCAAAAGAGAAAAATGCCATTGCACCCATGAATGCTACATGATGATGAATATCCTTTTCAGTCCCGGCCAATATCCGAGCCTGTTCAGGGAGTACGCGCAACTTAAGCTGGGGGCCTTCCGCCGGTTCTGGTCCTTCTCCGTCAACCAGCCCTCTTCCTGAAAACACCTTCTGATATCCACAACCAGAAAAGACTTCTCATCCCGGTCATGGCAGCCCGAAGATCATTCAGACTCCTCAGCCCCAAGACCCGGCGCAGCAGAAATCTCGGTCTTGAGTAAAAAGTTTTAAAGGCGATCTGCCGCAAGGAAGCTATTTCCTCCCTGGTCATGCTGTGGGGAACAAAGGCGATGCCCTGGTAGGTGTAATCATCGAGCTCCGTTGAAACGGTGCCGTACTTCTCGATATTATCGTAGAGCTCCGTGCCCGGAAATGGGGTCAGGCTGTGGAAGTTGGCGACATCCGGATCAAGTTCGCAGGCAAACTCGATGGTTTTAAGACCATCGGCAAAGGTCTCGCCCGGGATCCCGAAAAGAAACGGGGTGAAGACCTTGAGGCCGACCGCTTTGGCGGTCCGAACGGCCTGGCGGGTTTGCTCGAGGGTGATCCCCTTCCTGATAGTGTTAAGATTTTTCTGGACCCCACTTTCCGCCCCCAGCAGGATAGCCCAGCAACCGGCCTGCCGGAATGCCTCCAGGAGCGGCCGGTCAACCTGGTCAACCCGGGCTGAGGCAAACCAGCTGAAGTCCAGCTGCCGTTCTTTGATCTCGTGCGCCAGCCGCATGGCCCGGTCGTAATCACCAGCCAGG
>CBDVDF010000208.1:0-4289 GCA_965372675.1 uncultured Desulfobacterales bacterium | reverse complement strand
ATTTCCACGCTTAAGAATTCAGAGCTTGAATTACGAGTAATAAAAAACGAACTCGAAATGAGGGTTAGAAAACGAACAGGTGAACTTGAACAAAAATCCAAAAGCCTGGAAGAGGCCAACATCGCCTTGAAAGTCTTAATGGAACAACAGGAGAAGCGAATAAGGGAGCATGAGGAAAGTATCATGCTTAATATTGAAAAACTTGTATCCCCTTCTCTGGAAAACCTGAAAAGGAGTATATCGAAGCCGAATCAAGCTGTTCAACTGGATATTATTGAAACAAATCTGAATCAAATTATTACACCTCTTGGGGCCACGTTGTCTGTTAATATTTCGAAGCTAACCCCGGCTGAAACACAAGTTGTTAATCTCATTAAGCAGGGTAAAACAACAAAAGAGATCGCAGGACTCTTAAATCTCTCTCCAACCACAATTTCCACCCAGCGACAAAGTATTAGAAAAAAGCTTGGATTAACCAACAAAAAGCGAAACCTCCAGTCAGCCCTCAGCAACAATCGATAGTAATTAAATTTCATACTCATTTTCTAGTTATTCTTTCCCTATTAACACAACCTGAAAAGTGTGTCACTATGTGGCAGTACAAGCGACACCTTGAGAGACAAGACACCTTCAATCTGGGTGAAATGTTTCCATCAAATGCCACGAGTTTTACGGGTGTAAGAAACTAGACTGCCCTATGTTTAACAAGGGAAGAACAATGATAAAGTTATTTTTTTGTAAGAATTGCCTTCATTACGAATATATGAATAAAACGAGCTTTTGAGGAAATTGGCTTGTTCTGAGTCTTGTCAGGATATTAATAAATCATCCCCCCCTTTTGATTTATTTTCTTCCCTTATCCTGACAGGGGTCACGCCCGATCCCAATTGGGGTCGGGCGTGATTTTTTTAATGCCAACACAGGCCTACTTAAAATCTCTGTTTTATCTGGAAGTAAGTTTAATAATTGAGTTTCTCAAGGTGAAAATTCAAATGACAAGCAATGCAACAAGAGATTTTAACGAAAAAAGGCGATATAAACGAATCCTTGCGCCAAAAGAAGCAACTGCTTTATTTAAAAACAAGAAAGGAACTCTGGACAGGGTTCCCATAAGGAATTTGAGTCTCTGTGGCATCCTTATTTGTGACAGTATCCAGGGAGGAAAACACGCTACAGGTTCAGTAATAAATAATATTTACCTAACTATTACTGTTAGTGACCCGGGCAATGGCAGAAAATTCTTTATTCATGTAAATAAAGGAAAAATAGTTCGTTCTTTCGTCGGTGAAACCCCACACATCATATGTTATGGCTTAGAATTTTTTTATAGTAGTTCTTATGTTGAGGAGCAATTTGAAAGCTTAATTAACAAACTTACTCCTGATACTAATCATCAATGGAGGTAATTTAAGTATCAGCCTAAATTAAGATACTATGGCCTGATCTCTACTTTTCAGACCCTATCAAAAAGTTAAGAATTGCAGCGAAGAGAAGTTGCATGACAGAATCCTAAAACTTTCAAGGAGCTTAGAAATGAAAAAACAAAGATTGATCTTGTCAATTCTGTTTGGACTGACCGTTAGTTGTCTTCTTTCGTTGTCGACAGCCTTGGCGTCAACCTTATTGATTGCAAATGAAAAAAGCAATTCGGTCTCTATCGTTGATACTGATACAGACCAAGTAGTTAAAACCATCAAGGTTGGAGAAACACCTCATGCCATCGGTATCACGCCGAACCGGCGCTTTGCCTACACTGGCAATCGTGGAGATAGTACAATTTCAGTTATCGATCTTAAATCCATGAATGTATTAAAAACAATCAGCCTGCCACACACCATAATGAATTTGGAAGTGTCTCCTGATGGTCGTTATGTTTCCGTAAATTCTCGTACAAGCTTGCGCATCAGTTTTATCGATATAGCCACAAATACTATTGCAAAGACAATAGAGGTTGGGCACTGGAAAAAACGCGAACAAGGAAAATCAGCAGTAAATATGGGCGACCCGAACATTCATTCCAAGAAAGGCGGCATAATGATTTCCCATGACACATGGAGCCCAGATTCTCAATTTCTCTTTGTGCCTGATCGCTTTAATTACAAGATAGCTAAAATAGATGTTGGAGCGTTTAAAGTCCTTGATCGTTTGCAACTGGAGACTCCAACCCATCATATGCTGGTTGCTCCTGACGGCAAATCAATGATTGCCTTGAATGATGGTGTACCCAAACATAAAATTCCGCCAAGCATTGTCTTTTTTGACATGAAGACCCTCAGGATTGAAAAACAGCTCCCAATGCCATTGGCAAAAGGAGAATTTGCTCAGGGGCACCATGCTGGTTTTAATCTTGATAAGACAGCGCTTTATTTTGCGAACAGGGGGAAGAAAAAGGGAGAAAAAAGGGGTAGAACTGTGGCAGTAGTTGATCTTGAAAATCGTAAACTCATCAGTACAGTTGAGACCGGGCATGGAGCTGGACACGCAAATGCAAGTCCAGATGGGAAATATATTTTCGTTTTAAATCATTATGACAATGATGTTTATGTCTTGGACGCCCAAACTAATGAGATGATAAAAAATATAAAACTACCAACTCTGCCGCCAAATAGCAGCATTGGCCACAGCGGTGTCTTCTCGAAGGATGGGCGTTATTATTATGAACTCTGCGAGACTGAAGGCAAATTGCTAAAAATCAATGTCGAAAGTTTGACCTTTTCTAAAGAGATAAAAGTAGGCGACTGGCCAAGCATTATGGTGCGACTTGATTAAACCACATTGTGACAAGGTCATTGTAATTCCGGGAACACATTACTGAATAAAATGCGAAAAAAACAGCTGGCAGGAAATGGGGATTTATTTAAAGTCCCCATTTTCATCACATCCAGAGGCAAAAACTGCTGAAAACCCTATCCTTTGTCTATCGGGCTTTTCGCTACCGGGCATCTCGACTGGTTAAATATCCGGCTTAATCTTGCAGAAATTCTGCAAGAACATCCGCCCAGACCCGGTAACCCTGATAGCTCAGATGGACCTCGTCTTCCAGTAATCCCTCAAGGACCCGACCGTTTTTATCGACCATTGGCGACCAGGCATCAAGAAAGAAAAAACCGCTGCCAACGGCCAGGCTTTTCAGGGATGAATTGATCCGGGAGACGGTGTCCGGTGCCAGGTAGCCGAGTTCCATCGGCAGCAGACTGTTAACCACCAGAGCCGCCTCCGGATAGGCTTCCTGGAAGGTTGCCAGGATATCTTCATAGGCGGGCTGGAAGGTGAAGTTTTCCATGGCGACATTGTTGGTGCCGATCATCACCAGAACCAGGTCCGGCGCTCCGTATCGCTCAACGATGTCCCGGGCCCTGATCCGCAGCTCTTCGACCGACTCGCCAGAACGGCCCAGATTGTTGACTTCCAGATCGGCAAAACGTTCCTGCCAGTCGAAAAACTCGATCATCGAATCGCCGACCAGCATCAGCTTCTGATAATTGCCTTTTGTCATTTACCTATTCCTCTCAAACTACTTTGGAAACCAGGACCAGAACGGCCATTGCCTCCAGGCGAAATTCCCGGCCCGGAAAGACCGGTGCCTCCTCTTCCGGATAAATATCGTCAGGCGGAGCGGCGCCGCTGTTGACCAGCAAGTGCCACTGCCGACCCGGCGACGGTTCGGGGACCTCAACAACTACCTCTGTCATCTCACCGTTGATCATGACAAAAAAATCATCATCGCCACAGCCGGGAACCGCCAGGCAATCGAGCATAAATCCAAGGGTGCGGCATCCGGCCGACCAGTCCACTACCCCAGAACGCAGGGACTGCCAGTGGATCTCATGGCGGTCGTCCTCCTCACCTTTTCCCGGAAAGAACTCGGCCCGCCGGAAGACCGGATGCTTTTTGCGAACGGCGATCAGCAGCCTGAAAAAACGGTGCAAGTCCTTGTTTCTTTCGACCAACTGCCAGTCAAGCCAGCTGATCTCATTGTCCTGGCAATAGGCGTTGTTATTGCCCTGCTGGCTGCGACCAAATTCGTCTCCGGCCACGAACATCGGTACTCCCTGGGAGAGAAAGAGAATGACCGCCATGCTCCGCAGCCGCCGCTCCCGAAGGGTGTTGATCCGCGGATCATCGCTCCAGCCTTCGGCACCGCTGTTCCAGCTCAGGTTATGGTTACTGCCGTCCCGGTTCTGCTCACCGTTCATTTCGTTATGCTTATGATCATAGCTGACCAGATCATAGAGCGTGAAGCCATCGTGGCTGGTAATGAAGTTTATACTGTTGGCGGGAGCTTTTTC
>CBDVDF010000207.1:0-4304 GCA_965372675.1 uncultured Desulfobacterales bacterium | reverse complement strand
CCATCAGCAGGTTCCTCTCGGCCAGAGGCTTAACGATCTCCCGACCGATATAATCATCTCCGAAACCGATATCGGCGGCGTCCTGCCGCTCGGCTCCGTAATAGATCTTTTTGATGCCCGCCCAGTAAATGGCCGCCAGGCACATCGGACACGGTTCGCAGTTCACATAAAGTTCACAGTCACCAAGCCAGAAAGTAGCAAGCTCTCGACACGCCTCACGGATAGCAACTATTTCCGCGTGGGCGGTTGGATCATTTGTGGAAGTGACCTGGTTCCAGCCCCGGCTGATGATCTCGCCATCGCGAACGACAACAGCTCCGAATGGCCCGCCCTCGCCAGCCTGCATCTTTTTTATAGAAATACTGATGGCTTCCGCCATGAATTCTTCGTTCATGCTCTCCCCCTCTCAGGAATACAGCAGCTGCAAAAATCGAAAATGTTTACTATTGATGATCCTGTTCTCTCTCCAAAGAACAGGCTATGAATCTAAACCGAATTTATAGCGATTGGAACCTCAATTTTTTATTTAACTTTGACAATTCAGAAAATTCTTTCTTAGAACCGACCAACAAAGTAGTATGTCCCCCATTGACAACACCCCTACCACCTCGGTGACCTGATGCAATATTTGTTCATTATTTTCGGATACTTACTTGGCTCTACCCCCTTCGGTCTCCTTTACGGACGCTTAGCCGGGGTTGATGTGCGTCAACAGGGGAGCCGGAATATCGGCGCCACCAATGTCAACCGATTGCTCGGCAAGAAACTCGGCCTGTTGACCCTGGTCAGCGACCTGCTGAAAGGCCTGGTACCGATGCTGATCTGCAGCCGCTTCCTCCCAGGCCAGGACGCCTCCCTATGGGTAATGCTCACCGGTCTGGCAGCCTTCATCGGCCACTGCTGGCCACTCTATCTGAAATTCAGCGGCGGCAAGGGGGTCGCCACCGCCCTGGGTGTTTTCCTTTACCTGGCCCCGTTGCCAACTCTGGCAGCGATCCTGATCTTCGTCTGCGTAGTCTGGCTCAGCGGCTTTGTTTCGTTAGGGTCAATGAGCGCCACCGCCTCTATGCCGCTGATCATCGCCCTGAACGGCGGCAGTCCGGAACTGCTGGCCGTCTCAGGCTTGATCGCCGGCCTGATCGTCATTAAGCATCATGAAAATATCAGCCGCCTGCTGAAAGGCACCGAAAAAAGCTGGAAAAACCCCGGTAATGAACAAAAAAACTAAGCGGCAGCGGATCATCAGCGCCCGGGACCTGCTGGGCCTGGGTGAAAGCGCCACCATCGCCGAGATCAAGAGGGCGTACCGCGACAAGGCCAAAGAGCATCATCCCGATACGGCAGAACCGAACCGCTCTGATGAAGTCGGTATGCACAGACTGACCGAAGCTTATGATATCCTGCTCGACTACTGCCAGAGTTTCAGCTTCCCCCTCGAACTATCTGATGACAACTTGGCCGACGACGAGGACTGGTGGATGGACCGCTTCGGCAATGACCCGCTCTGGGGCAAGAAGAGGGACTAATCAACAAAAAAAGGGCCGTCCGGTAAATACCAGACGGCCCTTTTTGATAACTGATGGGAACAGTGTCAATCGTCAGCAGTTTTCGTATGCTGACAATTTAACTCTGTCTCCTTAACTAAGAACTAAAACCCCGGGTCGATCTCCACTTCGGACCGATCCCTCAGGAAGGCGACCCAGGAAGCAAGAATAGCATTCTTGTTCTCCGTAAGCAGTTTGCTTCTGATCTCTTCCTGCTTCTCTGTAAATTTCTCTTCAGAAGCCTCTTCAGCAGCTTTGAAGAATGTCACATAAAAAGTGTTGCCAACCGTAACGATATTTTCAGGATACGGCGTTGCCGCACTCAAGCCCAGGCCACTATCAAGCAGGGCTGGTGCCAGTCTGCTGCCGGCCCGATCCACCCGTGACAACATCGGCGAATCTTCAACCTTCATCTTGCCGGCCTCTTCCTGCAGCGAGCCACCATCCCTGACCGCAGCAAGCATCGCTTCGGCCGCTTCCCGGGCCAACTCTTCCGAGCTCTTCTTGATAAAGTCCTTTTCAACCCTCTTCCTGACCTTATCCAGTTCCGGGAGCTCCGGCTCTTTTATCTCCTCAGCATAAAGGATCGCATAGCTCGTCCCCCCTTCCACCAGAGAACTTAATTCTCCCTGCTTCAACCCAAAGGCCGTTGCCAGAAAACGGGGGTTGGATTTCAATGGCTCAGGCGCTTTCCCTCTGGTGAAAAGCCCGGTCTCTTTAAGGACACCGCCGGCTTCCGCATATTTTCCCAGACTGCCAGCCAAAATGATCTCCTGGTAGGCCTTATTGGCCTGTTTGAAGGCCAGGTCCTTGATCGTACCGCTCTTGATAGTGGCGATGATCGAATCGCGAACTTCATCCACCGTCCTGACCATCAACGGATTGATCTTTGCCAACTTGATGACATGGAAACCGAACTCGGAACGAATCAGGGTCATATCGCCCTCTTGCATCCCGAAAACACTGTCTTCGAAAGGCTTGACCATCTGACCGCGACCAAAGAAACCAAGGTCTCCGCCCCGGATCCCCGAACCCTTGTCTTCGGAATTCTTGCGGGCCAGGCTGGCAAAATCCTCGCCTGCCCTGGCCTGCTTCAGGAACCCTTCAGCCTTTTTCCTTTTGTCGGTGATCGTTTCCTCGCTATCCCCCTCCTCGACCTTGACCAGAATATGACTGGCCCGCCTTTTCTCCGGCACCACATATTCATCCTTGTGTTGATCGAAGTATTTGAGGATGTCCTCTTCCGGCACCTGCAGGACTGCCTTCTCATCGAAAGAGAACAGGGCATATTTCAGCTTCAGCTGCGATTCGCCCCGATAACTATCCCGCCGCTCATCAAAGAAGCTGGCAAGTTCATCATCCTTGATCTCGACTTTTTTCTTAAAGTCGTCGGCCTTCAGAGCAACATAGGAGAACTGCTTCTGACGGTAATCAAAGTTGAACCGGTCCCGCAGTTCACCATCAGCAACCCCGCCGAAACGATCAAGATGATCCATTACTTTAGAAGTCAGCAGGTCTGACTTCATAGACTGTTCAAATTCGGTGGCGTTCATCCGGTTACCGGCCAGGATCTGCTTGTACCAGCCGACATCGAAGATGCCGTTGTTCTTGAAAGCCTCCATTTCCTGGATCTTGCTGCGGACCTCAACATCACTTACCCGCAGGCCGGTTTCCGCAGCCCCCATGCCTATCAGGGTGCGCTGGATCAAGCCATCGAGAACCTGCTCCTTGATCCCGAGGGTCTCAAGCAGACCAGCAGGGATACTACCGCCGAATTGACCGCTCAGCTGATTTATCTGCTGATCATAAGCTCGCTGGAAGTCAGGATATGAGATCTGGACATCGTTGACGGTGGCCACCGCGTTCACCCCGGCGCCCTGTTGTCCTCCGACTCCCCAGAAAACAAAGACCAGAATGATCGCCACAATGATCACCTGGATCACAGTTGATTGTGCTTTACGACGCAAAAGATCTAACATTTATAAACTCTCCTGAATTGTTCGGGATATTATAATTAAGGAACAGGCTGGTAATCCTAAGTTTTTTCGTAAAAACCGTCAATAACTTTAAGGAAACTCTTACAGGTAATTTCGGCTTCCGGGGACAGAATTTAATTATGTCCCCCCCCTATTGAGTGCTCACAACTCTTTGCCAATAGAAAACCGCAGACCGGAAGATCCAGCCTGCGGTTGTTAAGGTTATTATTTCAACGCGGTACTTATTTTACGGTGCCGTGGTACTGGCACTACCTCCAGCACTCAGATTGGAAGTAACCACCACCGAGTTGCCAGCGGAACAGGCATCCGTAGATTCCCACCTTGAGGTGCCGCCATTCCAAGTCATGTTGACATTGCCAGCACCGTTGATATTGACCGTAACCGAACCAGCCCCGGTACTGCCGAGATAATGATCCTCGGTCAAGTTGGTGGAGGCAACCACGGTCGGTGAAGCAGCGCAGTCAACACTGTTGATCCTGACCTTATCAACTACCAGCGGTATCCCCTTGTCAGCCATTTTCGGCATTGTCACCCAGTACGGTACCGGGTTGGTACCAATGTCGAACTGGACGTACGGTACGTTGGTAAGCAGACCAAAGTTCCAGGTCTGGCCGTAAGTATCGGTCCAGTTGGTCTCAGGGATCCTGAAGAGGTCAGACCCTGTTTTGTAGGCGTTCTTATAGTCGTTGGTGCCGGAGACCGCTCCACCACCCTGGTAGTATTTTGGATTCCCGCCTCCGGAAGCGTATGGCGACAACAACTG
>CBDVDF010000206.1:0-4308 GCA_965372675.1 uncultured Desulfobacterales bacterium | reverse complement strand
GTCTGGCAATCAGCCCGGCGATCTGGACTACAGCCATCTTTTTACCACCGGCGGTCTCAAAGATAACCGCACAGGATTCATTGCCGAGAGAACTGCGATCAGTATTGGCGGAATAAAAGGTGCCGGGGCTATAGACGACCTTACTGACCTTGCCGGGAAATGGCATCCGGTTGACATGGACATTGAAAATGTTCATGAAGATGCTGATCTTGTAAACATGCTCTTTGACGTATCTTTCATCAAAGACTTTTTCTATAAGGATGATCTTACCGTCAGCGGGCGCGATCAGGGCATCTTCATCATCGCTTGCCACTCTCTCCGGATCCCGGAAAAAATAGAGGACAAAAGCGGTAAGAGTCAGACAGGCTAAGCTCACCAGCATAAAGCCAAGTACCGCAAAGACCAGTGAGAGCAGCGCAGCAAAGGCAATAAAGGGTAAACCCTCTTTGGCGACCGGGACCTTGGGTTCTTTCATTATGAGTGAAATTCCTCTGACACTTTTTTAAGGGAGAAACCGCAACGAACTACAGGGTTTTTTTGGCCCTGGACATGGCGATGGTACCGGTCTTGACGATCTCCTGAATACCGATCGGCTTGAGAATATCGATCACGGCCTGGATTTTACTTTCATCACCGGTGATCTCGATCGCGTAACTTTTCGGGCTTACATCGACAACCTTACCGCGGAAGATATCGATAACCCTTAAGACTTCAGCCCGGGTTCCGGCTTCGGCCTTGACCCTGATCAGAGCCATTTCCCGCTCGACATATTCAGTTTCGGCCATGTCGGTTACTTTGATGACGTCGATCAATTTATGGAGCTGCTTGGTGATCTGCTCAATGATCTGGTCTTCACCGAAAGAGACCAGAGTCAGGCAGGAAACATTCGGGTCCAGGGTCTTGTTGACACAGAGGCTCTCAATATTATAGCCCCTGCCGCTGAAAAGCCCGGTTACTCGAGAGAGAACCCCCGGTTTGTTCTGTAATAATACTGAAATTGTATGTCTCATAGATTTTACCTGATAATTATCTTCATTAATAACGCGGCTTCAGTAAACGACGCGTGCGCTCCAAGGTCGCTTGAGATCCAGGGATCAGACCAGGAGCATTTCCGTAGTTGCCTTGCCGGCCGGCACCATTGGGTAAACGCCCTCCTCTCTGGAGATAACGAAATCCATCATGACGGTGTTGTCAGTAGCCAGGGCTTCCTTGATCACCGGTACGACTTCGCTGGTCTTGGTAGCTCTGAGACCGACCGCACCATAAGCTTCAGCCAGGGCGACAAAGTCGGGCGCAACGTCCAGGGTAGTATTTGAGTAGCGCTTGTCATAGAACAACTCCTGCCATTGCCGAACCATGCCAAGATAATTGTTGTTGAGAATAGCAATCTTGACCGGGCACTTATACTGTCTGGCGGTCGCCAGTTCCTGGATGTTCATCTGGATACTGCCGTCGCCGGCGATATCGATAACGGTGCGGTCCGGGGCGGCCATCTGGGCGCCAATGGCGGCCGGGAAGCCATAGCCCATAACCCCCAAGCCTCCAGAGGTCAGGAAAGTCCTCGGATGGTTGAAGTGATAGAACTGAGCGGCCCACATCTGGTTCTGGCCGACTTCGGTAGTAATGATCGCGTCGCCACCGGTGAGCTCATGGAGCTTCTGGACTACATATTGCGGCTTGATAATATCCCCTTCATCGACATAGCCGAGAGGATGTTTGCTCTTCCATTCACGGATCTTGTTGAGCCAGGGCTCATGCTTGGCGACCGTTTCTTCAGCATTAAAGTCCTTTGAACGATCAAACCAGCTGTTCATTGCCGCGACCGCATGTTTACAGTCTGCAACGATCGGGATATCGACTTCAACGTTCTTGCTGATCGAAGTGGGGTCAATATCAATGTGAACGATCTTGGCCTTAGGGGCAAAGGCATCGATACGGCCGGTAACCCGGTCGTCAAATCTGGCCCCAACGGCGATCAGCATATCGCAGTCAGAAACCGCCATATTTGCAAAATAGGTACCGTGCATACCCAGCATCCCCAGTGACAAGGTGTCGGTGCCGGGGAAGCCGCCAAGCCCCATCAGGGTCATGGTGACCGGGATACCCAGTTTCTTGGCCAGTTCAGTAACTTCCTCGTGGGCATTTGAAGCGATGACCCCGCCGCCGATGTAGAGGACCGGCCTTTTGGCTTTCAGGACTGCCTTGCATGTCTTTTCTATCTGACCGGGATGCGGCTCATAGGTTGGCCGATAGGTTCTCATTTTGACCGGTTTCGGTTCGGTATAGTTGACCGTTGCCGCCATGACGTCTTTTGGCAGATCAACGAGAACCGGGCCGGGACGGCCGGTCCTGGCAATATGGAAGGCCTCCCTGATCGTCTGGACCAGCTCCTTGGGATCGGTAACCAGATAATTATGTTTTGTGCAGGGTCTGGTGATCCCGACGATATCAACTTCCTGAAAGGCGTCATTACCGATCAGCGCGGTCGGCACCTGGCCGGTAAAGACTACTATCGGGATCGAGTCCAGATAGGCGGAGGCAATACCGGTTACAGTGTTGGTGGCTCCGGGGCCGGAGGTTGCCAGGGCAACCCCGACATCTCCAATAACCCTTGCGTAGGCATCTGCGGCATGGACAGCAGCCTGTTCATGGCGGACCAGAACATGGGTCAGGTCTTTATTGTCCATTATCGCATCGAAGATGTCGATAACTGCGCCTCCGGGAAATCCGAAAATGACATCAACTCCTTGTTCCTTCAGGCATTTCATCAAAGCCTGAGCGCCTGTTATTTTCATGGGCTGTTTTCCTGTGCTTGTTTTAATTGAAATCTGTTTAACCACGGTGGGTTAAAGTAAAAAGTCGTTAGTGGAAAAGAATCCTATAACACAAATAATCTAAATAATTAAGTGAACCTTAAGTATTTAATTACTTCATCAAAAAGCGCAATGCAAAAAGGTCAGATCAGCCAAAAAACCACCATTGACTTCAGAACGATAAAAACAGGTTAGAAAAATTAGCTGAACCGGGCAGGATACCTGCTTCATGGCCACGGGTCAGAAACATTTCAACCGCATGGCGCCCTTCCCTGCCAAGTCCGAGGGAAAATTTATTAACGTAGAGATCTATATGGTCGTGGATCACTTGCTCATCCAGTTCCTGGGCGTGGGTCCGAATATATTCTGTGGCTCGATCAGGATGATCAAAAGCCATCCGGACACTTTGCCGGATAGCGTCGTTCAGTTTTTTGAGCAAATCAATCCCCAGGGATCTGCGGGCAACGATGCCGCCCAGAGGGATCGGACAACCGCTACTCTTCTCCCACCATTCCCCAAGGTCCTGGAGTGCGACGAAACCCTGCTCCTGATAAGTGAAGCGACTTTCATGGATTATCACCCCGCAATCGACCTCGTCCCGGGCCAGGGCAGCCATGATCTGATCGAACCGCATCGGCAGCAGGTCTGTGCATTCCGGCTCATACATACGCAGCAGCATCGCAGCTGTGGTGTAACGGCCGGGGATAGCTATCTTCAATTTAGGCAGGTCAACCCGGTCGATCGGTTTTTTGGCGATCAACAGAGGTCCGCAACCCCTGCCCAGGGCAGCGCCGGAGTCCAACAGAACATAGTTGTCATGAACATGAGCAAGGGCATGAAATGACAGTTTTGTAACATCAAGACGCCCCTGGATGGCCCACTCGTTAAGGGTTTCGACATCCGCCAGGACTGGCGGCCCGATATCCAGGCCGATCTCGCTGGCCAGACCATGGACAAGGGCATGAAAGACGAAGGTGTCGTTCGGACAAGGTGAAAAACCCAGGCTAAGCTGCTGGTTTGGCTGCTCGCTCACCGGACAAGTCCCTCCAGAACGATTTTTACCGCCTGGCTGCAGGATTCTGCTGCTTCAGCCGCTAACCAGCGCTGATCACTGCGATTAATAACCATATTGCTTACGCAACGGATCTCAAGACAGGGCAGCGCGAAATGCTGGCATACTCTGGCCAGCGCCGCCCCTTCCATGTTCTCGCAGATCGCCTTGAATTTATCCTGCAGATATCTGCCCCTGGCAACTGTCCCACTGGTTGATGAGACGGTGACGAAATTGCCGGTCCGGTATTTGATCCCTGCCCTTTCAAGTGACCTGCCTGCAACAGCCAGCAGTTGATGGTCAAGAGCGAATTCGGCTGGTGGAGGAAGCTGTCTGTGTGCAGGCGAATAATCGATTGTTCGCAGTGGTCTTCTGGTTCGTATTTTTAGGTCCTTTGGGGGCATGGGCGTACAGGGTTACCGACCTGATCCGTCGTCGTGCGGT